>JBIKXA010000238.1:0-4531 GCA_044356015.1 Roseomonas sp. | reverse complement strand
CTATGGCTGGTTCACCACCATCGAAGGCGAATTGAACACCATTGTTCATATGTGGGCCTATGATGATCAGGCGGATCGTGAACGCCGCCGCGCCGCCATGGCGGCTGATCCGGCCTGGGCGGCGTATTTGAAGAAAGTCGCGGATACCGGCGCGCTGGTGCAGATGCAGAACCGCATCGTGAAGCCAACCGCCTTCTTCGAAGCCTTCCAGGCCGCGCAAAAGGGCTGATGGCCATGGCCGCGCCCGAGGTGCCGATTGATGTGGACCCCGAAACCGGGATCTGGCGCACTGATGGGCTGCCCATGATCTATCTGCCGCGCCATTTTCTGGTGAATATCCAGAAAAGCGTGGAAGAAGCGATCGGCGCTGATCGCTTCCGCGACATCATGTATGGATCGGCTGATCTTTCCGCGCTGCAATGGTGCCGCGCGGAAGCCAAGACTCATGGCCTGACGCCGATTGAGACCTTCCACCATTACCTGAAACGACTTTCGCAGCGCGGCTATGGCCGGTTTGAAATCACCGCCTTGGATGAAGCCGCCGGCACCGCCGCAGTCACGGTGCGCCATTCCGCCTATGCGCTCGCTTACGGGCAGGTCGGGCGCCCGGTCTGCTACATGTTCGAAGGCAGTTTTGGCGGGGCCATGCGCTTCGTGATGGAACAGGCGGGGCGCCCGGCTGAGCCTTCCTGCCGAGAAATCGCCTGCGCCGCCCATGGTGCCAGCGAATGCCGCTTTGAATTGCGTTGCGATCCGGTGTGATGGATCAGGCGCTACACCAACCGCGCTTCAAAGGGTGGTTGCAAATCCGGCGCGTCAAATTCCACCACCCAAAGGTCTGGGTCGCGCTGGATTTGCCGCGCGACATAGGCATCCGCGGTTTCCTGATCCACCGCGCCGGGCCCCGTCGCGCGTAGCCAGGCTGGCCGGCCCTCGGCGTCGCGGATTTGGGACAGCACCTGCACCCCCGGCCGCCCGCGCAGCACGCATAGGATGCCGCCGCTATCGGGGTCCCCCTTGCGCAGCACGGCGGCAGACCGCCCGGCCATATCGGAAAGCCGGATCGCCATGGAAACCCAAATGCCGGCCTTTACTTTCGCGTCCATGGAGGTGCTTCTGCCACTTCTTGCCCCTTGCCGGAAGCCGCGCGCCGCGCCATTCAGTCCCCCACAAAGGGGTAGTCACCATGGCTGATCGCAAATTGACCGAAGCGCAACGCGCCTATGAAGCCAAACGCGCCGCCAAGGCAGGCATGAGCCTGGAAAAATGGCTGAACGAGAAGGAAAAGCGCGCCGCCGCCGAAGCCAAGGCCGCTGCTGAGGCAACCAAACCGCCCGCTGAGCCAAAAAAGCCGAGCTTCCTCGGCCGCTTGCTCGAAAAGGCGCAGAAGCCGCTTTGAATGGGCGCGTGGGGTTGGATGGTGCCGCGCCCAGCCCTAAGCTGCCGACCGGAACGGTTTCGAACGCAAGCATGAGCAAGATCATCTGGCGCGCCGGGGATGGCAGCGCTGAATTGCACCCAGCCCTGATCCCCTTGGCGACTGCCGCGCGCGTGGCGGAAACCCCCTGCGGTTCAGGCAGCATGGTCTGGCGCGTTTGGGGCGAAGGCGCGCCGCTGGTGCTGCTGCATGGCGGTTCCGGTTCCTGGCGGCATTGGGCGCGCAATATCGGCCCGCTTGGTCAGGGCCGTATGGTCATTTCGCCCGATCTTCCCGGGCTTGGCGATAGCGCCATGCCGGAAGGCGTCTCGACGCCCGAAGGGGTTGCGGAGATTCTGGCGCGCGGGTTGGATCGCATCCTGCCCGCCGGTAGCCTCTACGATCTGGCAGGGTTTTCCTTCGGTGCGCTCTGTTCCGGGCATCTGGCCGCTTTGGATCAGGATCGCGTGAAAAGCCTGACCATCATCGGCGCCGGCGCGCTTGGTTTTCAGAGAAGCCCGACGCAGCTGGTAAAAGTGCGCGCGCTTTCCGGCGAAGAACGTGTTGCCGCGCATCGGCATAACCTCGCTGAATTGATGTTCGCCGATGCCAGCAAGATTGATGATGTGGCGCTGGCCATTCAGGAAGCCTCCACACGCGGGGCGCGCTTCAAAAGCCGCGGCTTTGCCAGCACGGATTCGCTGAAACAGGCGCTGCTCTGCGGGCGCGGGCAGCTCAATGCGATTTACGGCGCATGGGATGCGATTGTGCGGCCCAATGTGCAGTGGCGACTTGATCTGGTGCATGGGCTGCGCCCCGGTGCGCGCGCGCATGCCATTCCCGGCGCCGGCCATTGGGTGGCCTATGAGGCCGCCGATGCATTCAACGCCACGCTTTTGCGTTTTTTGACTGAACAAGCATGAGCGGTGCTTCCGCGGCACCCAGGGGCGCGGTGCTGCGCGGCATGGCCTTTATCGCCATCTCCGGCCTGTTGTTCACCTTGCTGAACACCATCATGCGGCAGATGACCTATGAGCTTGATCCCTTGCAGGTGCAATTTCTGCGCTACCTGATGGGTATTGTGGTCATGCTGCCCTTCATGCTGCGCGGCGGCGTCATGGCCTGGATGCCGCATAATCTGCGCGGGCAGGTCTGGCGCGGCCTGGTGCATACACTCGGCCTCATGCTTTGGTTCATCGCGCTGCCGAATGTGGCGATGGCGGATATGACCGCCATGGGCTTCACGGGGCCGATTTTCATCATGGCCGGCGCGGTATTGTTTCTGGGTGAGCCGATGATCCGCGCGCGCTGGATTGCCGCCGGCATCGGCTTCATCGGCGTGCTGATTGTGGTCGCCCCCGGCTTGCGTGGTGATGGCGGCTATTGGAATCTGGTGATGCTTTCCAGCACGCCCTTATTCGCCGCATCCTTTTTGATCACCAAGGCACTCACGCGCCATGACAAGCCAGAGGTGATTGTCGCTTGGCAATCCATCATGGTCGCGGCCTTCACGCTGCCTTTCGCCGTCGCGGTCTGGGCCTGGCCAAGCGCCGAGCAATGGGGCTGGTTTATACTGACAGGTATTCTGGGCAGTGTTGGCCACTGGTTTCTGACCGAAGCCTTCCGCCTTGCCGATATGTCAGCGACCCAGCCGGTGAAGTTTCTTGATCTGATCTGGGCCAGCCTGATGGGGTGGCTGGTCTTCAGTGAACAGCCCGCGCTGACCACCTATGCCGGTGCGCTGGTGATTTTCGCCGCCACTACCTGGATTGCCCGGCGCGAAGCGCGGCGAAAAACCTGATCAGCCCAGCAGCAAATCACGCGCCGCATTGATGCGCACGGCCAACCAGGCACTGCCACCCTGATCAGGATGCGCCGTTTTCATCAGGCGCCGATGCGCGGCGCGGATGGCATCCTCATCAGCACCCTCAGCGAGGCCGAGGATATCAAGCGCTTCTTCCCGCGTCATGGCGGCGCTGCGCGCTTCGGCGGCGGGCTCAGCACGCCATGCAGGATGGGCGCGATCAAGCCAGGCTTCCAGCAGCGCCACGGAATCGGGATCGGCAGCGCGGCATTCTTCAAGCAGGCTCAGCAATTCGGGCAAATCAAGCGTGGCGAGATCACGCCCGGCGAATTGCCCTGCCTTCACGCTGCCCGTCATGCGCCCGCTATCATGGTCAAGCGTCATGATCAGGAAGGCGGTTTCCACGCTATTCGCCGCGCCAGTTTGCGGCGCCGGGCCGCCGAAGCGCTTATTGGTGCGCAAGCGCTGCGCCCATTGCAGGATCAATGGCAGGAAGAAAGCCAGCGCGAAAATCGCCTGCTGTCCGCGCGCTGTGAAAAGTCCAAGCAGCAAGACCACCGCACCGATAGACGCCAAGACCACAGCGCCGAATTGCTTGACGCGCGCCACCGGCGCATTGGCGAAAGCGCGCAGCATCAGGAAAAGCAGAAACAGCGCAATGGCGCCAAGCGCAAGCCAGGTCATGCGCCGGCTTTCGGCTTGGGCAATAGCCCCGCCACCTGCCGCGCCGCAGCACCCGGCAGCCGCGCCAAGGCGCCCTGCCCGCCCGCCGCGTAAACCGCAATCGCGCGCAGCAGATCGCGCAATTGGCCAATCGCCGCCGAATCAAAGGGCAGATAGGCGCCCCCTGTCAGCCGCGCGATATGCCGAAACACCGCCCCGGCCAGAGGATCAGCGCCTTCGTGAAAAACAAAAACGGGTGTGCCACGCAGCCCAAGCTCCCCCGCCGTATGGCATAGCGCATCGGCATTTTCTTCCATCGCATCGCCGATGAAAATCAGCGCGCGGATGCGGTCTCGTTTCGTTTCCGCCAGCGCATGATCCAGCACGGCCTGAATCTGCGTCTTGCCGCCCAGGCAGGAAACGCCCGAAAGCCGCCGCGCCAAATCCCCTGCATCCTTCAGGAAGGGTGTCGCACGAAATTCGCCAAAGCCCCGATAATAGGCAAGCGATAAGGCAAGCCCGCCAATGCCTTGTGCCGCCTGCAACATCTCCGCCGTCAGGCCCGCCGCCTGATCCCAGGTGCGTTCGCGCGATGCCGTGGCATCAATGGCGAAGATCAGCCGCGCCACCGTCGCGGGCGCAGTGCG
>JBIKXA010000088.1:0-15326 GCA_044356015.1 Roseomonas sp. | reverse complement strand
ACGATCATGACATTGACCATGAAGGCGGAAGCGACTGCCGCAAAAGCCATGGCGAGCCCCGCCAAGGGATGCCGCCCAACCGACATGAAAGCCGCCGCCGCCAGTGGGATCAGCACCAGATAGCCCGCATCTGCCGCGATGGATGAAACAATGCCGACAAACACCAGGATATAGGTCAGCAGCTTGGGCGGCGCCACAATCACCAGCTTCCGGATCAGCGCCTTCACCAGCCCCGCTTCTTCCGCCACACCAACGCCAACCATGGCAACGATGATGACACCAACTGCGTTGAAGCCCATGAAGTTGGGCACCACGCCGGTGAACATGAAGCGGATGCCATCAATAGTGAGCAGGCTTCGGGCAGCGGTTGTCGCTTCCTCAATATCGCCCGAGGCGGGGTTATAGGCCTGATAGGTCACACTGGCACCCAGCAGCGACAGCAGGGCGGAAAGCAGCACCACAAAGACGATCAGATAGACAAAGATCATCACCGGATGCGGCACGCGATTGCCAACGCGTTCCACCGCATCCAGAATGCGCTGCATGGCGGTTTTTGGCGCGTCTGGCGCCCCTTGATTTTGCGTCGCGCTCATTTCGACAAAGCCTCCAGAATACGTGCCCAGGATCGGATACCCTTCTGGAAGCTTTCCAGATTGTATTTCTCATTCGGGCTATGAATGCGGTCATCTTCGAGCCCGAAGCCGGCCAGCACCACATCCATGCCAAGCGAGGTCTTCAGCATATGCGTGACCGGGATTGACCCGCCCGAGCCGATGAACACCGCCGGCTTGCCCCATTCATCAGACAAAGCCGCGCGCGCCTTGGCGAAGGCGGGATCGGTATCGGGGAAGCGAATGGCCCGGCCCGAGCCATGTTCGATGAATTCCGCGCGGCAATCGGATGGCAGGCGCGCCAGCACATGCGCGCGGAAGGCCTTGCGGATCGCATGCGGGTCCTGATCAAACACCAAACGGAAGGATACCTTGGCCGAGGCTTGCGCAGGGATCACGGTCTTGAAGCCATCACCCTGATAGCCGCCGCCCATGCCGTTGATTTCGCAAGTCGGGCGCGACCAGACCATCTCAAGCGCATCGCGCCCTTTCTCACCGGCGGGCTCAGAAAGCCCAATCACGCCCAGGAATTTCTCGGCCGTGAAGCCAAGCGTGCCCCATTGCTGCTTCAGGCTCTCGGGCAATTCCGGCACGCCATCATAAAAGCCGGGCAACGTCACGCGGCCTTGATCATCGTAAAGATCAGCGAGGATCTTCGCCAGGATACGGTTCGGATTGGCTGCCGCCATGCCGTAAAAACCGGAATGCAAATCACGATCCGCGGCGTGGATGATCACTTCTTCCCCACACAGCCCGCGCAGCATGGTGACAATGGCCGGGGTTTGCGCGTCCCACATATTGGTATCGCAGATCAGACCAATATCGGCCTTCAGTTCTTCCTTGTTGGCATCAAGGAAGCCTGGCAGATTGGCGCCGCCTGATTCTTCCTCACCTTCCAGCAGGATTGAAACGGGGATGGGCAGCTTACCCGTCACCGCCTTCCAGGCGCGGCAGGCTTCCACAAAGGCCATCAACTGGCCCTTGTCATCCGCACTGCCACGACCACGGATAACCTTGGCGCCATCGGGCGGGGATTCGATTACCGGGTCAAACGGGTCACGATCCCAAAGCTCCAGCGGATCAACCGGCTGCACATCGTAATGGCCATAAAACAGCGCCGATGTGCCCTTGGCGTTACGGTCATGCGCGACGACGATGGGGTGGCCAGGCGTGGGCCGCGCGCTGGCTTCAAAGCCAATGCTGCGCAAATCCGCCGCATGCCATTCGGCATTGGCCGCGCAATCCTTGGCAAAGGCCGGATCGGTGGAGATGGATTTGATGCGAAGGACGGTGAAAAGCCGTTCCAAGGCGCCGTTCATATCGGCGTCAATATGCGCCAGAACCCGATCGAGATCGCTCATATCTTTTGCCTGCCTGCCTGATAGCCGAGCGCGCCATCGCCATGACACGCCATTTCCTGTGTAACATGTGTAGCCAAGTGTGCCAGCTTGGGGTTGCACGGCCCGTCCCGGTGCTGTGCCCCCCGTCCGGGGGGTGGTGCCGGGGGCGTGCGGTAGCGGCGCTGATTGGGCAGGAACATGTGGAATGATGCTGGAAACAACAACCCTTCCTGTCCATGCGCTGCTGCTTGCCGAAAGGCTGGACACACGCGCAGTTGAACGGCGCGGCCCGGTGCTGCCGGGGGTGCTGAGCCTTGGTGAATTGCCCGGCGGTGGGCGCGGCTTCGCCTTTCGCTGGGGCGCGGTGGTGACCATTGGTGCGAAGCTGGAAGAGGCGGAAGCGCTGGCGGCCCAGCTTCGCCCCCATTTGCAAGACCCCTTCGATGCCCCGGTGCATGAAGCGGCTGAAATCATTATCGGCGCCGCCGAGGATGGCGCCGATGAGGCTGGGCGTATCCTGCTCCGTGATGCTTCTATCGCGCGGCTTGCCCTGGTCGCAAAGGCGCTTGCGAAAAGTGCCGTGCTGAGCGAGCAGGAAGCGACGCTGGCGCGTACGCTGGACCAGCTTGAAGCGCCGCTGGAACGGTTGCGCCGCGGCCGGCTTGGCATGCCAACACGCCTGATTGTGCCGCTGATTGGGGAATCCATTGCCGCGCGCGCGCGTTCCGCAGCACGCGTGGACACCGCTGCCAAGCCTGATCTGCTCTGGGATTACCCGGAATTGGCGCCGCTTTACGGAACCCTTGCCGCGGAATGGGAACTTGCGGAACGTACCGAAGCGCTGGCCGGCAAGCTTGAAATGATCCGCGAGATTTCTGAGACCCTGCTTGAATTGGCTGAGGCGCGACGCTCTCGCTTGCTGGAATTGGCGGTGGTATTGCTGATCGCGACCGAAGTTGCCACCACGCTTTACGGGTTGATTGCGCCGTGAAGGGGTGTCACTGACCAGGCGGCGGTGGCGAAACAAGGCCAACCGGGGGCGGTGCCGTCATCCAGCTTGCCATGTCGCGGCCACGCGCTTCGCCATAGGCAAAAAGCGCGCGCATATAGGCATTGTCAAAAAAGCGTGGGCGCGGCGTATCAAAATCCTGCCCAATGCTTTGCAGGCGAAAGCCGATGCGGTCACGATAGGTGCTAAGGTAAATCCGATCCAGATCATTGATGGAGGAGAAATGCAGAAGCGTCTGCGCGGACCGGCGCGCAATGCTGAAAATGCCGCCTGGTGGGTCCGTGATCGCCACATCCACACGGCCATTGCGAATGACCCAGGCCGTGGTTTCGCGTTGTGGACCAGTGCGCCCTGCCAGATTGCGCGGGCGAAACCGTGCGGGATAGAGGAAAACCTGCATGGCCGCGCCGCCATCCACATGCATTTCCTGAAAGCGCTGCCCGGCTACGTCAACATCAATCATCACCGGCGGAAAGGCGCCGGGGATGGAGGCAGATGCCAGCAGGATTCTCCGGAATAGCGTCAGAGCATCCGGATGGCCGCTTGCCGCAATCGCACCAATATTCCAGACCGCCGGACGACCAAGATCCAGATTGACGGTGCCAATCAGCAATAACCGCCCGCGTTGATATTCCGCCGCAATGGCCCGCAACATCGCCTCATCCGCATGGCGTTCGATCAGCCGGGCGAGCGGCGTTGTATCGGCGACCGCTTCGCGGAACAGCACCGCGAGTGCAAGCTGACCGATTTGCACGACATCATTCTGTGCGATTTCGGTGAATAATGACCTCAGCTGCGGATCATAGGCCGGCCCCAGAAAGGCAAAGGGCGCAATCAGCGCGCCGGCGGAAATGCCCGTGACCAGATCGAATTCAGGTCTCTGCCCGGTTGCAGTCCAGCCCACCAGCACGCCCGCGCCAAAGGCGCCATCATCAGCGCCGCCCGAAAGCGCCAGGAAATGCCCGGGCGCCGGGCGCGCATTGCGCCCTGGCGGCAGGGAAGATAGCCGACGGCGCAGAACACGTTCGTAATAAGCAACAATCGGCGCTGGGTCGCCATCCGCCCAGAAACGCGAATCAGGCACGCCCAGCACATCAATGCTAGTCACCTGTTCTGATGGCGGTGCGGGCAGGCGCGCGATGCTGGCGCAGCCTGCCGAAAGCATCAGCAGCAAGCAGGCCGCAGCGGCACGAAGGGCGAAGCCGGCCCTCATGCGCGCCACCACGATCTGCCTATGCGCCTCATCCGCCGGCAGCACCGGCCAAGGCTTCGCGCAGCGTCGCTTCCTTGGTTTCATCGAAGGATGTGCGCATGATCTTGCCACCCATGCCTTGCAGCCCTTCCATGACCCGCTCGGCTGTCATTTTCCTGATCAGAAGAAACAACGCGGCTTCTCCGCCTTCAAGGCTTTGCGCCACTTCTTTCATGAAATTGTCATTGATGCCAACATCGGTCAAACGCCCGGAAACCGCGCCTGCCGCCGCACCTACCGCCGCGCCTGCCAGCGGATTGAGGAACAACAACCCGATCAGGGATCCCCATAGCGCCCCGCCTGCCGCACCGGCGGCGGTTGGGTGAAAGGTTTGGTTCAGCTTGATGCTGCCATCGGGCTTGCGCATCGCAACCACCGCATCGCCAAGTTCAATCAGGTATTCCCGCTGCATGGAGGCAACGCGCATGCGCGCTTCTTCAGCCTGGGCTTCAGTCGGGAAGGAAATCACAAGAAGATCAGCCATTACTTTATTCCTAGCATCTGGCCTGGGCGACATCCGATATGCTGCGGGCCAGGGCGCGCATGCCGGGATTGAGCAGGGGCGTCGCGCGGTAGCCAATGGCATCACCAGGCGGCCCTTTTTCAATCAGGACTGAAAACTGCGCCTGAAGACAACCTATCTCATGCAGCGGCCTGCAAGAGCAAGGGCGTTCAGGGGCGGGCAGCATGAAGTTTTCGCTTCACGCGGAAAGCAGGAATAGCGGGCGGGGGTGCCCCGCGGGATGAGCGTTGCGTCCCCATGCTGGGCGCCATATCCCCGGCCCTTGCAAAGCTGCTGGCAAGCGGCGCGGCTCAGCGATAAGAAAGCTTTGCAACCAAAAGCGGAGAGAAGCGGCTTTGCCCCAGGCAGAGATAGTTTTTTCGGCTTCTTCGGCTTCGCGCCGCGACGCCAAGGCCGGTCATGATGGCCGTTTTTCGGTGGATACGCGCCACCTGCCGCCCGCGATCCGCTTTGATGTCTGGCGCGCCTTTTGGGAGCCGGTGGTGCATGTCAGCACACCCCATGCCGACGCCAAGGGTTTTAGCGGCCTGGCTGAACTCCGCTGGCTTGGCCGCCATGTGTTGCTGAAATTCCAGGCGGATGCTGCGGATTATCGTCGTGCGCGCAGCGAAGGTCTGCGCGATGGGCTGGATCATTGGCTGCTCGCGCTGCGTCTGGCTGAAGCGGATGGCCAACCGGTGGAATTGCTGCTTGGCGCGCTTTCGCAAGGCTTTGGGCTGCGCAAGCTTGGCGGGCATTGGTGCGGCGTGTTGATCCAGCCCGAAATCCTGCCGCAACTCGCCCCGGTTTTTGCGACCGCGCGCCTTGTGCCGCTCAATAGCCCGGCTGCGCGCATGCTGGGCGGCATGCTGCCGCGCATCGCCGCTTCAGCGGATGAGATCAGCGCGGAAGATGCGCCACGGCTGGAAGCGGCACTGTCCTCCATGCTGACCGCCTGCCTGATGGGGCTGGAAACCGAGCCCGCTTCCACGCGCCAACAGCTTGAAGCCGCGCGCCGCGCACGGGTGATTGCCCTGGTGGATGCCGCGCTGGGTGAGGCTGAGCTTTCGCCCGCCATACTGGTCCAGCGTTCGGGGATTTCGCGTTCGGAACTCTATCGTTGTTTTGCGCCAATTGGCGGCATGGCGCGGGTTATTCAACAACGCCGGCTGCGACAGGCCTATCGAGATCTGATGCGCGCCGATGGCCCCGCTTCCGTCAGCCGCATTTCTGAGGCGGTCGGGTTTTATGACCCCTCCAGCTTTACCCGCGCCTTCCGCCGCGAATTCGGCTGCACGCCGAGCGAGGTGCTATTGCGCCGCGAATTGCAAACAACCGAGGCCGCGCCTGGGCTGGCCGCAGCGCTGCGCGGCGGCTATTAGGCTCCTTTCGCTGCCGCGCGGTCGGCCCGCCCTTCCAGCACAATCACGTAAAGCGCCGGCAGCACAATCAGCGTCAGCAGTGTCGCCACCAAAAGCCCGCCCATGATGGCGAAGGCCATCGGCCCCCAGAACACCGTGGGCGCAATCGGGATCAGCCCCAAAACAGTGGAAAGCGCGGTCAGCATCATGGGCCTGAGGCGCGATGTTGCTGAGGCCACAACCGCATCACGCAAAGCAAGACCGCTCGCGCGATCTTCCTCGATCTGCACAATCAGGATCACGGCGTTTTTCGCAATCATGCCAAGCAAAGCGAGGATGCCGAGGATGGCAACAAAGCCAAGCGGCCTGCCAAACATCAGCAAGGCTGCCACCACGCCAATCAGCCCAAGCGGCAGGATCGCTACCACCAGGCCAAGCCGCGCGAAGCTTTGCAATTGGAACATCAACACCGTCAGCATGACCACGATCATGATCGGTACCACCGCCATGACGGAAGCGCGGCTTTTCTCGCTTTCTTCCGCGATGCCGCCCACTTCGATGCTATAGCCCGCGGGCAGCTTTGCTTGCAGTTCCGCAATACGCGGCGCCAATTCAGTCACCACCGCTTCCGGCAATACGCCCGGGCGCACATCTGCCTGCACGGTCAACGCCAAAACGCGGTCACGGCGCCAGACCAGCGGATATTCCTGCCCATAGGAAATGGTCGCGAATTGCCCAAGCGCCACCGAACGGCCACCCGGGATCGGCACCTGCATGGTTTGCAACGTATCGAGAGAGAGCCTTTCGCTCGCCGTCGCGCGGGCCAGCACATTCACCAGATAGATATCATCGCGGATTTGCGTAATCACGCTGCCGGTGATCACCGAATTGAGCGTCGCGGCAATGGCGGCGGATGAAAGCCCAAGCTGACGGGCCTGATCCTGGTCCACCTCAATGCGCAATTGCCGCGATGGTTCAATCCAGTCAAAGCTTGGGCTGCGCACCCCGCCGCTGGTCGCCACCACCTGCGCCAATTCCTTGGCAATGCCGCGAATGCCTTCAATCTCCGGCCCCAGCACGCGGTACTGCACGGGCCAGCCCACAGGCGGGCCAAGTTCAAGCGGCGCCACGCGCGATATGGCGGCGGGGAATTCTTCCGCCAGCAGCGCTTCAAGGCGCGGTTGCAGGCGCTTGCGCGCGTCCAGATCCTTCGCCACCACCACGGCCTGTGCAAAAAACGGATTGGGCAATTGCACATTAAGCGGCAGATAAAAGCGGATGGCGCCGCGCCCGACATAGCTGCTCCAATGCGCCACATCGGGGTCCTTGGCGAGGGCCGCATCCAGCCTTTCCATCGCGGTTTCGGCGGCGTGAATGGAAGCATTCTGCGGTAGGGTCAGATCCACCACCAATTCGGGCCGATCCGAAGACGGGAAGAATTGCTGCGGCACGAAGCGCAAGGCGAAAAGCGCGATGACAAAGGCCGCCACGGCGGCGGCAATCGTGACCCAACGGAAGCGGATGGCGAAACGCAAAAACCCTGCATATCCCTGCAGGATTTTCCCCGGCGCCGGCGCTTCCCCGGCATTGGCAAGCTTCGGCGCCTTCAGGATCGCCATGCCGAGCAAGGGCGCGAAGATTACCGCGACAAGCCAGGAAACCACCAGCGCAATGCCCACCACCGCAAAGATGGAAAACGTATATTCGCCGGCGGAACTGGCCGCGAAGCCAATCGGCAAAAAGCCCGCAATGGTCACCAGCGTGCCGGTCAGCATGGGCGCGGCGAGGGTGCGATAGGCGAAGGTTGCCGCCTGATCCTTGCGATCACCAACCGAAAGCCGCCGGATCATGGCGTCAATCGTCGTCATCGCATCGTCAACCAGCAAGGTCAGCGCGATAATCAGCGCGCCCAGCGAAATGCGCTGCAAATCAATTCCGGCCAGCATCATGAGCGGAAAAACAATGGCAAGCGTGAGCGGAATGGAAAGTGCCACCACCGCGCCGGCGCGCACACCAAGCGCCACAAAACTGACGCCCATGATGATCAGAATGGCCTGCCAAAGGCTTTCGGTGAAATCGCCAATGGCGCTATCTACGGTTTCCGCCTGATCCGCCACCAGAAAGGGTTCGATCCCGATCGGCAAATCATTCTGGATCTTGCGCATTTCGCGCCGCAGATTGTCACCCAGCGCCAAAATATCGCCGCCATCGCGCATCGCCACCGCAAGCCCAATGGCGGGGCGCCCATTCACGCGAAACATTGGCTGCGGCGGATCGGTGAAGCCCCGGCGGATTTCCGCAATATCGGTCAGCCGCACCAGCCGATCTCCGGCCAGGAAGGAAACGCCAGCCAGATCAGCCTCATTCTGAAAGGCGCCAGAGACGCGAAGCGACAATCGCTCAAGCCCGGTCTGCACCACGCCGGCGGGACGCACGGCGTTTTGCGCCTGAAGTGCGGCGATCAGCGCGGGGTAATTCAGCCCAAGCCCGGCCAATCTTTCCAGTGAGAATTCAATAAAAATCACCTCATCCTGCGCGCCCAGGATTTCGATTTTCGTGACATCGGGCACGCGCAGCAGGCGTGACCGCACCGCTTCCACCTGGTCACGCAATTCCCGATGGCCAAAGCCATCGGCGGTGAAGCCGAAGATGATGCCGAAGGTATCGCCGAAATCATCATTGAAGCCGGGGCCGATCACCCCTTGTGGCAGTGTATGGCGCATATCGCCCACGCGCTTGCGCACCTCATACCACATATCCGGCACCACGGCAGCCGGCGTGGAGCCCTTCAAATCAAGGAAAATCGTGGTCTGCCCGGCGATGGTATAGCTGCGCAGCCGGTCGAGATTGGGCGTTTCCTGAAGCGTACGTTCCAGCCGCTCGGTCACTTGCAGCAGGGTTTCTTCTATCGTCGCGCCGGGCCAGGCGGCCTGCACCACCATGGTGCGGAAGGTAAAGGCCGGGTCTTCATTGCGGCCAAGGCGCAGAAACACCAGCGCGCCGGCAATCACCGCGACCAGCATGAAATAGACAACAAGCTGCGGCCGCTTGATGGACCATTCGGAAAGATTGGGCCCGATCACTGCGCGGCTTCCAGCAAGCGCACCTTCTGCCCGGGGCGCAGGGCCTGCACGCCCGCGGTCACCACCACATCCCCGCGCGTCAGGCCGGAACTCACCACCACCCGCGCCGGATCGTGGCGCAGCACCTCAACGGGTCTGAGGGCGACGCTGCGCGATGCCGGGTCCACCACCCAAACCGCTGGGCTGGCACCCTGGCGCGTCAGTGCACTTGCCGGAAGGGTATAGCCGCCACCGCTGGTCACCTCCATCCGCCCGGTCACGGTTGACCCAAGGCGCAACGCCGGCGGCGGATTAGTCAGGCCGATGCGCACGCGAAACGTCCCGGTAACGGGATCGGCGCTCGGCGAAACCTCCCGCACGCGGCCTTGGGCACTGACGCTCGGGTCAAGCGTCAGCGCCACGCTTACCACCACATCGGGCGGCGCCTGATCCTTGACCAAAGGCGGCACGTCAAACACGCCATCCAGCCCTTCCTGGCGCGCAAGTCGCACGATCATGCGGCCAGGGGCGACCACTTCACCGGGTTCCGCCCCGCGCGCGGTCACGGTGCCGGGCGCATCCGCCGCCAGCACGGTATAGCCCAGGCGGTTTTGCGCGATATTCACCTGGGCTTCGGCGGAATCCACCGCGCTGGTCGCGGTTTGCAATTGCTGCGCCGCCTGATCATAGCGCTGGCGCGTGCCGAAACCGGTCCGCAGCAATTCGCGCGCGCGATGATAATTCGCATGGGTTTCCACCAATTGCGCCTCGGCGGCCAGAAGGGCGGCACGCGCCGCGCGCAGGCTGTTTTCCTCCGTGGTTGGGTCCAGCCGCGCAATCACCTGCCCGGCCTCTACCCGATCCCCCACATTGACCAGGCGTTCCACCATGCGGCCATCAATGCGAAAGCCGAGATTGACTTCCGTTTGCGCCTGGATCGTGCCGGTCAGGGTGACGATGCTGCTCTCGGCCCGTTCGGCCACGCTTACCACGCGCACCGGGCGCGGATCAGCCGCTGGCGGCGGGGGCGCCTGATCGCAGGCGGCAAGGCTCAGGGCCAGGACCAGGCATGGCAGCCCATAGCCGCCCGGAAAACGCCGCATCCTCGATCCTTCCAAATTCAAAAACCGGCGCATGATTAACGCCTGAGGGGCGCAGCCGTATCGGCGGCGCGTCCCGTTGTTGCGCTGGGCGTCCCGGTTGAGCGTGGCATGATGCCCTCTATCCTCTCTTGCATGTATGGGAAAAACGGGTTCGATGAAATGCGCAACAGGGCATCCAGGCTCATCACCAATACGCCATTTTCGCCACGGGGCGCGATGGTGCCAAGCCTGACGCCGAACTGGTCCTGGGCTGCCGGTGCCAGACCATAAAGCCCATCTTCCACCGGGAAGGGCAAGGCCACATGCGACAGCGAGAAAAGCCCCGCCGGCCAGGCAAGGCCCAGCGCCAGGACAGTCTGAGAGGTTTCACCCGCCTTGGTGCTGCGCGCTTCAACGGCCAGACTATCCGGCGCGGCATTGGTCACAAGTGTCAGGCCGAAGCCGCGCGGTGCGGGCGGCATGGCGGTAAGGGCCGCATCCGCCCCGGGGCTCAGCATGGGCCCAAGCCGCGCTTCGCGATTGAGGTCGAACAGCACAAGCTCACTGCGGCCCGCGGGCAACAGGGCATGCAAAGCGCTGATCACGGCCCGCGTACTGACGGTGGAATCCGCGACCGATTGAAAGGTGAGGATCGGCGGCAGGTTTTGCAGCCGCCCCGCATCGGTCACGCGACGGAGCAGGGATTGCACCTCGGCGGTCAATTGATGGGATTGCCGCGCGGCATTCACCGGGAAGGAATTGAATTTGAAGGGGTTGAATTCCGGCAGCACGGAAAGCCAGGCCGCCCCGGCAAAGGCCGGCAGCAGCGCGGGCAGGCCAGCCAACCCCGCAAAGCGGGCAAAAGGTGTCACGCCCACCATGGGGGAGATCAGCACAAGCTGATCCGCCAAAGTGGTGCCGCCCGCCTCCGCTTCTTCCAGCGCATGGCGCAGTACCAGCGCGCCACCATTGGAATAGCCGACCAGATGCAAGGGCAGGCCGGGCGCCCGACGTCGCGCTTCGCGGACCGCAAGCCGCGTCGCGGCGGCCCATTCCGGCCAGGTGGCATCGGCCAGCCCCGCCGGCACCGTGCCATGGCCCGGCATGCGCGGTGCCACGGCCAGAAAACCCGCTTCGGCGTAAAGCTGCGCCACATGGCGCATGCTGAAAGGCGCATCGGTCAGGCCATGCACCAGCACCACGGCGCCCTTGAGCGGGCCCTGCGGTTCAAGAATGAAGGAACGGTTCCAATCCTTGGCGAAGCCCGCCGGGTTGAGCGGGCTCGCCGGATCATAGCGATTGCCGGGGCCGCGATCTTCCGCCGGCAGGCGTTCGGTGACTTTTTGCTTGACGAAATCAAAGGCGCGGGCCTCGGCCGCCATGAAGCCCGACCAATCCAACGCATCCAGCGCCGCTACGCTCAATTCCGGTGGCACCTTGGTATGCCAGGGGCGCAAATCAGGCCCGTGATAGACATCCCAAGCGCGCAGCGCGATACCTATGGTGAGCAGCACCGCCACCAGAATCAACGCCTGCTTGCCGAAACCCTTTGCCCAACGCATCAGCATCCGGCACCTCCGAAAGATAGAAGATGAGCGTCCTGCCCCGTCCCCTGATTGTTTTGCTCTCGCTCACCTGCGTGGTCATATTGTCGGCAGGGATTTCTGCAGCGCAAGCCGTGATCGCGCCGGTGGTCTTTGCCTTCTTCGCCATTGCACTGGTCTGGCCGCTGCAAGGCGCTTTGCAAAACCGCATCCCGGCGGTGGCGGCACTGCTGGTGACCATGCTGGTCACGCTGGTGACATTGCTTGGCCTCGCCTGGCTGGTCGCCTGGGCCTTTGGGCGCGTTGGTTCGCATGTTGTGGCCAATGCGGCGCAAATCCAGGCGTTTTACACAGCCCAGCTTGCCTGGGCGGAGGCGCGCGGCATTGATGTGGCCGGCACCATCGCCGCGCAATTCGATGCGCGCTGGCTGGTGCGCCTGGCGCAAGGCGTGCTGGCCCAGCTGCGCGGCACGCTGAGTTTCATTCTGCTGACGCTGGTGTTTGTGCTGCTGGGCCTTTTGGAGGTTGGCGCGGTCAGATCGCAAATGCTGATCCTGCGGCACAATACGCCAACAGCGCTGCTGCGCGCGGCGGAGCGAATCGGGGCGAAGCTCCGCGCCTATATGCTGGTGCGCACGCTGGTATCGGTGGCGACCGGTTTGGTGGTTTGGGCCTTCGCCACCGTCATGGGGCTGGAATTGGCGGCGGAATGGGGCGCAATTGCACTGGTGTTGAATTACATTCCCTTCCTGGGGCCCTTGGTGGCCACATTGTTCCCAACATTGTTTGCGGCGTTGCAATTCGGCTCCTGGGGGTCGGCGCTGATGGTCTTTGCGGGTTTGCAGGTGATGCAATTCCTGGGCGGCAGCTATATCGAACCGCGGCTGGCGGGGCGGAACCTCGCGGTCTCACCCTTTCTTGTGCTGGTGTCGGTCTTTATCGGCGGCTTTCTTTGGGGTGTGCCGGGCGCCTTCATCGGCCCGCCGGCCCTGATTGCCATGCTGACATTGTTTGAGGAATTCCCAACCGCGCGGCCCTTCGCCGCGCTGCTGTCGGGGAAGGAAGCGCGGGAGTGAAGTGTCATCAAATACCCGCGCACAGCGCATCCAGATCAATCGAAGAATGCTTGCCAAGCGCCGCCGCGTGATCCCGCAGGAACTCCTCCCCCGCCTGCCGCCCGGCATCGCGCAGCCATTCCAGGAAGGGCCATTCGGCATTGAGCTTTGAAGAATAACCAAGTTCCACCATCACCTCATTGCTGCGCACCATATGCAGCCGCATGCGCGCCCAGGCCGCGCCTTCGCTATCGCCCGGATCGGCAACCTTGCGGAGCAGCGCCATCATCTTGAGCTCCTTCAGCGCCACCGCGTTGAAGGAGATTTCATTGACACGATCAAGGATATCCCGCGCGCTGCGCGGCAGGCCGGGGCGGTGAATTGGGTTGATCGGGATCAGGATGGTGTCATCTGATTCCAATTCCGTGATCAGGGGCACCAGGGTTGGATTGCCGGCAAAGCCGCCATCCCAATAGGCCTCACCCTCAATTTCCACCGCCTGGAAAAGCTGCGGCAGACAGGCGGAAGCGAGCAGCGCTTCCACCCCAAGATCAGCATTGCGGAACACCCGCGCCCGGCCCGTGCGCACATTGGTTGCTGTCACAAACACCTTGATCGGGCCATTGCGGAGCGCCGCGAAATCAAGGCTTTCCGCCAGCACATCCGCCAGAGGATTGCCTCCCACCGATGGCACATCATAGGGCGAGACCATGCGCGCCATCAGATCCATCATCAGAAAGGCCGGCGAGTTATCCAGCGTCCAACGCCCAAGCATGATATCCACCGGGCCGCGCTGAAACGGGCTGAAGCGCGCCGCCTTGGAGACCTTGCGCCAGAAACCTTCAAGCGCCTGGCGCGCGCCATCCCGACCTTCGCGCGCATAGCCGCAGGCCATGACGGCGGCGTTCATGGCACCGGCGGAGGTGCCGGAAATACCCTCAATCTCCAGCCAGGGTTCTTCCAGGAGCCGATCCAGCACCCCCCAGGTGAAGGCGCCATGCGCGCCACCACCTTGCAGGGCCAAATCCACATTGACGGTTTCGCGTTGGGTCATGACGGGTCCCCTTTCGGACGGGTAGCGGGCGATGCCCCCCGCGGGGGGTGCCCTTCCCCCACCCCTTTCAGCCCAGGCGATGCTGCACTGCAATAGGTAAGTGCTTGACCCTGAGGCGCTTTAAATTTCGTCCGCATCCATGGACACGCAGGACGGAATCATGAACAAAAAGAAAGGTGAAGAAATTATTTGCGTTTGCCGATATTTGCTATAGTTTCTTTCACCAAGACAGGGAAGCAGACTGAAAGTCTAAGCAAATGCTCGAGGTTGGGGGCCATAATGCGTCGAGGGCGATGGGCGTCGCGGCGGGCGTTTTGCCGCCTGCTGCTGCGCGCGCTGAGAGATTGCCCTGCCTGCATGAAACAACCCTCCATCTGCCAGCGAGCCAGCAATTCGACGCCTGGCGGGACGCCAATGCCAGCTTTCTGATCCATCACAATCCGCCATCTCGCCCCGAAAGCTATGAGGCCGAGGCCACCACCTGGAGCTTTGGCAGGCTGGCCTTGACCAAGGCCGAGACGCCAGGTGGCGCCTATAGCCGCACGGCGGAATGCCTGCGACGGGATGGTTTGGACCATTGGTGCTTTTCCATGGCCCTGCAAGGCAGCCGGGTGCACCGGACACGCGATCAGATCAGCATGATGCAGCCGGGGCAGATCATGCTGGATTCGCTGGCGCAGCCTTTTGAGGTGGCGCGCACCCGTTCATCATGGCTGTATTTGTATCTGCCGCGCGATTTGCTGCCGGAAACGAGTGAGCTTGGCTATGGTTCGCGTATGTTGAACACGCCTGAAGGCCGGCTATTGGGTGAGCATGTGCGGCTGCTGTCGGCGGAATTGCCGCACATGAGCGCGCCCGAGGCTGAGCGGATGGCGGAAGCAACCCAGGCGATGATCGCCCTTGCCATCGCACCGGGTTCGCGCGCTGAGCCAGCCATGTCGGGACCGGTGGCAACAGTGCAGATCATGCGGCTCCGCGCGCTCATTCGCGCCAATCTGGGTTCGGCCACTTTCGGCCCGGCGCGGCTTTGCCGGCTGGCCGGGATTTCGCGGTCTCAGCTTTACCGCCTGTTTGAAATGCATGGCGGGGTGGCGCAATGCATCCAGCGTGAAAGGCTGGCGGCGGCGCATCGCGCCTTGTCCAACGCGGCTGATCTGCGGAGCATTTCGGAAATCGCCGATTCCGTCGGGCTGTTTGATCCTTCCAGCTTCAGCCGGATGTTCCGCCGCAGCTACGGGATTTCACCCCGCGAATTGCGCCTGGCGACCAGTGCCGGCGCGCATTCGGCCGGCAGCCATGTGCCGGCAGCAGCTTGGAATGCCGGCAACTTTCCAGCCTTGCTGCGGATGCTGTAGGCACGGGTTATGCTGCCGACAAACTGAGACAGCAAGCCGGCGCTACCGCCCCAGCATATCCATCATTTCGCGCCATTCGCGCTTGGAAAGCCCGCTGGT
>JBIKXA010000237.1:0-4535 GCA_044356015.1 Roseomonas sp. | reverse complement strand
GCACCTGGTCCCCGGTAAGCCTTTTGGAATCAATAACTTCAACGGAAGGGATCACCGCTTCCAATTCCGCGATGCGGCCTTCAATGAAGGATTGGCGTTCCCGCGCCGCGTGATATTCGGCGTTTTCGGAAAGATCGCCATGCGCGCGCGCTTCGGCAATCGCCCGGATGATCGCGGGGCGTTCTTCCGATTTCAACTGCTTGAGTTCCTCCTCCAAGCGCGCGAGGCCCTCGGCGGTCATTGGGAACTTTTGCACGGCAGTACTTCCTTGGCTTCTTCCCGTCCGGCCTGCGCCGGGCGGAAAATATTAAGGGGCCGCGATCAACGGCCCCAGCATTCAAAAGCTTTTTTCAAAATATGCCTGAAGGGGCGCAACATCAAGGGTTCCGGCGCGTAAAGCCGCAATGGCGTGAACGGCGGCCCGGGCGCCGGCCAAGGTGGTGTAGTGCGGCACCCCCTGGGTCAGGGCGCTGCGGCGGATATCGAAGCTGTCAGCAACGGATTGTCCGCCCCCGGTGGTATTGATCACCAGTTGAATATCGCCGGATTTGATCGCGTCCACACAATGCGGGCGGCCTTCCAACACCTTGTTCACAATTTCGCAAGCGAAGCCCGCTTCCCGAATACGCGCCGCGGTGCCGCGTGTGGCCACCACGCGGAAGCCCATTTCCGCCAGGCGCCGCGCGAGTGTCACCGCCGCGCCCTTGTCTGATTCCTTCACCGAAATGAAGGCAGTGCCGGATTCCGGCAGCTTCACCCCGGCGCCAAGCTGGGATTTCAGGAAGGCACGCTCAAAGGAAACATCAAGGCCCATCACTTCGCCGGTGGATTTCATTTCCGGCCCCAGGATCACATCCACATTGGGGAAGCGATTGAAGGGGAAGACCGCTTCCTTCACCGCGACATGGCGGTAAATCGCGTCATCATCCAGGTTGAATTCGGCGAGCTTCGCACCAGCCATGACGCGCGCGCCAATTTTCGCGACCGCCACGCCGGTTGCCTTGGCCACGAAAGGCACGGTGCGTGATGCGCGCGGGTTCACTTCAAGCACGTAAATCTCATTATCCTTGACGGCATATTGCACATTCATCAGCCCTTGCACTTTCAGCGCGCGGGCCATGGCAACGGTTTCCGCCTTCAATTCCGTGACGATCGCGGGCGGCAGGGAATAGGGCGGCAGCGAACAGGCGGAATCGCCGGAATGAATGCCGGCTTCTTCGATATGTTCCATGACACCCGCGACATGCACATTGCCATCGGAATCCGCGATGCAATCCACATCCACTTCAATCGCATCCACCAGATATTGATCAATCAGAATGGGGTTTTCGCCGGAAACCTTCACCGCTTCCGCGCCAAAGCGCATGAGTTGTTCGCGGTTATAGGCGATTTCCATCGCGCGCCCGCCCAGCACATAGGAAGGCCGCACCACAACGGGGTAGCCAATGCGTTCCGCTTCATCCGCCGCTTCTTCCAGCCTGCGTACCGTGCCATTGCGCGGTTGCTTCAGGCCAAGCCCCTTCAGCAATTGCTGAAAGCGTTCGCGGTCTTCGGCAATGTCAATCGCCTCCGCACTTGTGCCCAGAATGGGAATGCCCGCCTTGTGCAAAGCCTGGCTGAGCTTGAGCGGTGTCTGCCCGCCATATTGCACAATGCAGCCGAGCAATTCGCCGGATTCCTGTTCCTTGCGGATCAGGGAAATCACATCTTCCGCCGTCAGCGGTTCGAAATAGAGCCGATCTGATGTGTCGTAATCCGTGCTGACGGTTTCAGGGTTGCAATTGACCATGATGGTCTCAAACCCGGCTTCTTTCAGCGCGTAAGCGGCATGGACGCAGCAATAATCGAACTCGATCCCCTGGCCGATGCGGTTCGGCCCGCCGCCCAGGATGATGATTTTCTGCCGCGCGGTGGGGCGGCTTTCGCAAATGGGCGCACCAAAACCGCCTTCATAGGTGGAATACATATAGGGCGTTTCGGAAGCGAATTCGGCGGCGCAGGTATCAATCCGCTTATAGACCGGCGCGACACCAAGCTTGCCGCGCAACGCCGCAACTTCCGCTTCGCTGCTGCCAATGATGTCGGCCAGGCGCTTGTCGGAAAAACCCATCGCCTTGATGCGCCGCAGCGCCGTGGCATCTTGCGGCAGGCCATTGCTGCGAATGCGGGTTTCTTCGCGCACCAGCTTTTCAATTTCGCGCAGGAACCAGGGGTCGAATTTACAGGCCTCATGGATCGCTTCCACGCTCATGCCCGCGCGCATCGCCTGCGCCGCGATCAGGATGCGGTTGGGCTGTGGGGTTGCGAGTGCGGCATGGAAGGCCTGCGCGCTGCCGTCACCGGGCACTTCCACCTCATCCAGGCCAGACAGGCCAATTTCCAAACCGCGCAGACCCTTTTGCATGGCTTCCGCGAAGGAACGGCCAATCGCCATCGTCTCCCCCACCGATTTCATGGAGGTGGTAAGCGTGGCCGGCGTGCCCGGGAATTTTTCGAAGGTGAAGCGCGGGATTTTCACCACCACATAATCAATGGTGGGCTCGAAGGATGCGGGCGTGACCTTGGTGATGTCATTGGCCAATTCATCGAGCGTATAGCCAACGGCAAGCTTCGCCGCGACCTTGGCGATGGGGAAGCCCGTGGCCTTGGAAGCGAGCGCGGAAGAACGCGAAACGCGCGGGTTCATTTCAATGATCACCATGCGCCCATCGGCGGGATTGATGCCGAATTGCACATTGGACCCGCCAGTATCCACGCCGATTTCACGCAAGCAGGCGATAGAGGCATCACGCATGCGCTGATATTCCTTATCGGTCAGCGTCAGCGCAGGCGCGATGGTGACGGAATCCCCCGTATGCACACCCATCGCATCCAGGTTTTCGATGGAACAGATGATGATGCAATTATCCGCGCGGTCGCGGACCACTTCCATCTCATATTCCTTCCAGCCCAGCACGCTTTCTTCCACCAGCACTTCCGTGGTCATGGAAGCGGCCAAACCAGCCGAGACAATCTGTTCGAATTCCTCACGATTATAGGCAATGCCGCCGCCGGTGCCGCCCAGCGTGAAGGATGGGCGAATGACGCAAGGCAGGCCCACGATTTTCAGCGCATCCCAGGCTTCCGCCATGGTATGCGCGATTTCGCTTTTTGGGCTTTCAATGCCAATTTTGGTCATGGCATCACGGAATTTCTGACGGTCTTCGGCCTTGTCAATCACTTCGGCCTTGGCGCCGATCAATTCACAGCCGTATTTTTCCAGCACGCCCGCTTCCGCGAGTTTGAGCGAGGTATTGAGCGCGGTTTGCCCGCCCATGGTGGGCAGCAGCGCATCCGGGCGTTCCTTGGCGATGATCTTTTCGACAATCTCTGGCGTGATCGGTTCCACATAAGTGGCATCCGCCAACCCCGGATCAGTCATGATCGTGGCCGGGTTGGAATTGACGAGGATGACGCGGTAGCCCTCAGCCCGCAGCGCCTTGCAGGCTTGCGCGCCGGAATAATCGAATTCGCAGGCCTGGCCGATGACGATCGGCCCGGCGCCGATGATCATGATGGATTTGATGTCAGTGCGCTTCGGCATGGTTCAGGGCCTTGGGTTTTGCATCAGGGTGAGAGGGGGGTTTCATGCGCGGCTTTCGGTAGCGAGCTTGAGCGCGAGTAACGCCAAAGCCCCGCCCAAAATCCAACGCTGTGCGGCCATCCAGGTCGGGTTTTCGCTGAGGAAGCGCGAAACCCCGGCGGCGCCGTAAATCAACAAGCCATCGAAGATGATGGCGATGGCAATTTGCACCGCGCCAAGCGCGATGCCTTGCAGAAAGACATCACCGCGCGCGGGATCAATGAAGGGCGGCAGCACCGCCACATAGAAAATCGCGACCTTGGGATTGAGCGCGGCAGTGGCGAAACCAACCCCAAACAGGCGCGAAGCGGATTCTCGCGGCATGGGCCGCGCGGCGAAAATCGGCTGGCCACCGGGGCGGAGACATTGCCAGGCGAGGAAGGCCAGATAAGCCGCGCCACCAATGCGCAGTACATCCCAGGCATAGGGAATGGCGAACAGCGCGGCTGTAATCCCCGCTGCGGCACAAAGCATGATGAACAGCGACCCACATTGGCAGCCGATCAGCGAAATCATGCCGGCGCCAACACCCTGCGCCAAGGAACGCGAGACAAGATAGAGCATATTGGGCCCCGGCGTGGCGGCGAGGCCGAGCGAAAGTGCAGCAAAAATCAGCAGGGTTTCGAGGCTGGGCATTTCACCCCTGCACCGAATACCCACCATCCACCGGGATCGCGACCCCGGTGATGAAGGCCGCCGCATCGGAAGCAAGGAAAGCCGCCACCCCCTCAAAATCCGCCGGCAGGCCCCAGCGCTTGGAAGGCGTGCGCGCCAGCACATTGTCATTCAGCCCGGCCATATCCTGCCGCGCCTTGCGCGTCAGGTCCGTATCAATCCAGCCGGGCAGAATCACATTCGCCGTAATGCCATCCGCGGCCCAGGCGGCGGCGGTGCTTTTCGTCATCTGCACCAC
>JBIKXA010000087.1:0-15442 GCA_044356015.1 Roseomonas sp. | reverse complement strand
ATTTGCATTCAACCCATGCCACCGCCATCGCTTGCCTCGCCGCGCCTGGGGAGGTCGCGCCGATCCCGCCGCTCACACCCTATTTCGTGATGCGTGTCGGGCGGCTTTTGCCGGTGATCCGCTATTATCGCCCCGGCGATGGCGCGATGGAAAATGACATTCACGAGGCCGCAAAAACTGCGAAGGCTGTGCTGTTGGCCAATCACGGCCCGGTGGTATCGGGCCGCACATTGGAAGATGCCGTGCATGCGGCGGAGGAATTGGAAGAAGCTGCAAGGCTCGCGCTGCTGCTGCGCGGTGCCGGCGCGCGCAGCCTGACGCCGGCGCAGGTGGATGATCTGCTGACAACCTTCGGCTGAACCATGTGGATCATGATTGCCGCACCCTATACCAGCGGCGGCGCGGATGCCGCGTTGCGCGCGGCAAGGCTGGCGGAAATGAACCGCGCGGCCCTTGCGCTGCTGCGCCTTGGCCATGTGCCGGTGATTGGCGTGAATATGGCATTGCCCATCATCGCAGCGGCGGAAGCGGATGTGTTCGATGAGGTGATGATGCCGCTTTCACTCGCGCTGGCTGAGCGCTGCGATGCCGTGCTGCGCCTGGGTGGGGACAGCCAAGGCGCAGATCAGGAAGTGGCGCGCTTCACGCAAGCTGGCAAGCAGGTGTTCTACGCCCTGGCCCATATCCCACCCGCCTGATGGCGAGGGGCCCTCATGCAGCTTGATCCCGTCTTCGCCGTGCCTGGGCGCTTGCTCAAGGGCAATATCCATACCCATTCCAACCGCTCCGACGGGCAGCGCGTGTCAGAGGATGTTGTCGACACCTATCGCCGTGGTGGCTATCATTTCACGGCGCTGACCGATCATTTCATGACGCGCTATGGCTTTCCCATTGTGGATAAGCGCCGCATTCGCACGCTGCTGAGGGCGGAGGTTTTTGCGCCGGCGACCTTGCTTGGTGAGATTTAGTATATCCGGGCCGTTGGCCTTATCGGACGCGGCAGGCAAGCGCGCCTGGTCCAATCCGCATTATTTTGCGTAACCATAATGTCATAATGGCTGCCGACCATTGAGGCTTTACCTTTTGGTCTGACGTGGTGCGCCCAAGATCGCGGCAATTGAGCGCGCGGATAGCATTCTGCCCCCTATGCGCTGGCGCGGCCTTCGTTCTGTCAGCTCCGCTTCGCGGTTCAGAGAACACGCTAGCTTGCTCCAGTTAAGCTTTGGGAAATGAGGCGCCGCGAAAATGGGCAGAACGCCGAGCTGATGTGATAGTTTGTAAAGAAATCCCTTAGCGTGAATGGACAAAAGTTTTTCGTTTCGCAGTGTGCCTGGTCACCTTTCAGCAAGGACAGTGCCTGCATAATGGCGCGGTCTCACGAAAGGAGTACGCCAGACAATGCGTATCAGAATTGCCCCTCTTTTGCTTACCATCCTGATGACAATCGGGGCGGTCAATGCCGGTGCCGCCATTTATGCCTGGGTGTCCATGCGCCACAATGCGCAGAGCTTCACCGAAATCAAGGCGAATGCGGTTGCACCGCTGATTGATCTCAAGGCACTGTCGGATGCCTATGCGGTATTCGTCGTGGATGCATCGCATAAAATGCGCAACGGTAATTTCACCTGGGAAGAAGGTGCCGCCAGCCTTGCCGATGCGGTGAAGAACATCAATCGTGCCTGGTCGGCGCTCAGCAGCGCAGAATTGCCGCCAAGTGTGCAGGAAGCCTTTGCCCAGGCGCGCGAACGTCGCCCCCCGGCGGAACAGGTAACGCAGGATCTGGTGCGCATTGCCGCCGCCAAGAACAGCGCCGCGCTTGAAACGCTGATCAAGGAACAGCTTTACCAGGCGATTGACCCCTTCACGGAATCGATCGGCGGCATGATGGACACCATCGTGGCCGAAACCAATGAAAAGGTTGCCACTGAAGTGACTTCTGTTAATCAGGCAACGCTGATCATCGCGCTGATGGGGCTTTTCTCGCTTGCCGCGCTGATCGCTGCCGGTTGGGTTGTGGTGGCCCGTGTGACCCGTCCTCTTGGGGCGCTTGCCGCCGGCATGGAAAACATGTCGAAGGGTGATCTTTCCAGGGAATTCCAAGGTACGGAACGCCAGGATGAAGTGGGTGAGATGGCGCGTGCCGCCACCGTCTTCCGCGAAGGCCTGGTGGAAGCGGAAAAGCTGCGGGCCGCGGAAGCAACCCGTGGTGCGGAAATGGAAGCCGCACGCCGCGCTGCTATCCAGTCCATCGCCGGCGATCTGGATCGCGCGGTTGGCCAATCGGTCAGCACGCTTTCCGAAAGCACTTCCATGCTGGTCGAGGAAGGGACCAAGGTCGCCTCCGTCACGGATGCGACGCTGTCGCAAGCGCGTTCCGCCGCGCATGAGGGGACTGAGGCCAATCACGGCATTCAATCCGTCTCCGCCGCGGCTGAGGAGCTTACGGTCGCGATTTCCGAAGTCTCCAACCGCGTGACCGCCGTGGCGCAAACCGCGCGTGGTGCGGCGGAACAGGCTGATCGTGTCAGCAGCCTCGTGGATGGGCTGAATGCGGCATCCGTGCGCATCAATGATGTCACGGGGCTGATCGGCACCATTGCCGCGCAGACCAATCTGCTGGCGCTCAATGCCACCATCGAATCGGCCCGCGCCGGTGAAGCAGGCAAGGGCTTCGCGGTGGTTGCTTCAGAGGTGAAGAACCTGGCCGCGCAATCGGCCAAGGCGACCGAAAGCATCCAGACCGAAATCGGCGCCATGCAGACCATCATCGGCGATGTGGTCGGCGTGATCGGCGATATCGTGGCGCGCATCAGCCAATTGGATGGCGAAAACACTGCCATTGCCGCGGCGGTGGAAGAACAATCCGCCACGACGGCGGAAATCGCTTCCAGTCTGCGCAATGCCGCCAAGGCGGTGGATGGGCTGGAAGGTTCCATCGGTCGGGTTTCCGGCATGGCGGAAGATGCCGGCAAGGCCATGGGGAGCATTACCGTGGCCAGCCGCACGGTGGCTGAAGAAGCGGTTCAGCTCCGCGAAGCGACCCAGGCGCTGATCAAGCGGCTGCAAGCGGCCTGATCAAGCCAAGAGCGTTAGTTTGACGGGCGGCGGTCCCTCTGGGGCCGCCGCTTTTTTATTTGGCGAGCCGGCCAAGGGTTGGGTTACTCCCTTGCCGAAAAGTGAAAAATTTCCTAATTCGAGAATATAGCCGTTGCTCTGGCGCCAGGAAGTGTTTGGTGTCTGGTTGGGCGCCTGCACTCCGAATCCTTACAAGAGCTGTGGCATGAAAGTCACCACACTGTGTCCTTGCCCCAATTCCGCCAAAAGCCCCAGACCAAATTCCTAAAATACCTATTCCTCGACAAGGGCTTTCAGCTAATCACGCCAGGTTTCACCAAGTTACAGCCTCCGGGCTTGTTCACCGACGCGTCAGCAGATTACCTCCCTTTCAGAACGCTTGAGCGTCACGTCTAAACGGGGGCTTTGAACAGATATGAAGACAAGCAGGCTTGTCGCGACCGTTTTTATCGCCCTTGGTGTCGCCTTGGCGTCCAATTCTTCCCTTGCCAGTCAGGCGAAACCGCAAGTCGCTGCCCAGCGACAACAGGCCTCCAAGCCGGCCACGGCGCGGCCCGCGAAGCCCGCCACAGCAAGGCCCGCCAAACAAGCGCAATCAAATCGTCAGGCGTCGCGCCCAGCCGTTGTTCAGGCGCAGCGTGTCAGCACCAATCAGGCGGTTCATCCCGCGCGTCGCCCAACCACCCAAGCGCAGCGCATTGCCAATGCCAATCCGGGCGGCATTTCCTGCGTGCCCTATGTGCGCCAGGCCACCGGCATGGCCATTCGTGGCAATGGCGGCGATTGGTGGCATAACGCTGCCGGTCTTTACGCGCGTGGCCACACGCCGGAAGTGGGCGCCATCCTGGCCTTTGCCCGCACCAGGCAGATGCGCATGGGCCATGTCGCCGTGGTGCAGGAAGTGGTCAGCGCGCGTGAGGTCTTGATCCATCATGCGAATTGGGCCGGCCCCGGCATTCGTCGCGGGTCCATCATGCATGATGTCTCGGTGATTGATGTGTCCCTGAACAATGATTGGTCGTCGGTGCGCGTTCAGGTGGGTCGGGACCAGGAAAGCCTGGGCCGCATTTATCCGATCCAGGGCTTCATCTATGACCGCCCGGATAATGGCTATGTTCGCACCGCAGCGACGCCCCGGCCCGGCGGCCCGTTGCTCGCCAATGCCCGCTCACTCCGCCCGGATGATGTGCGGGGCTTTGAAGAAGTGGCGCAGGCGCAGCCGCGCCGCTGATACCTAATCCTCATCTGTCTTTCCCGGCGCGGCTTTCGCCTTGAAGCCACGCCCGGCCATGACCGCGTCTTCGCCAAAGCGCGCGCGCAAGGCCTCCATGGCTTTCCAGCGCGCGGCGCGGCGCGGAGCCTCCGGGTCCGCCAGATCGCCCCGATCCGCCTGATCCGCCGGCGCCAAGGGCTGGGCGCCAATGCCAATAAGCCGAAACGCGGTGCCATCGGCTTCCTTCTGCAATAATGGCCGGGCGGCGGCGAAGATCACCTCCGGCAATAGGCTTGGTTCCGCGAGGCGCTGAGACCGAGTCCGCAGCGCGAAATCGGCGGCCTTCAACTTCAGCACCACGCCGCCCGCCGCCAGCCCCTTTTCCTTGAGCCTTCGCGCGAGCTTTTCACAAAGCCGCCAAAGCGGCGCTTCAAGCGCCGCCAGCGCCGCGATATCGGCATCAAAGGTGGTCTCGGCGCTGATGCTTTTGGTCTCTCGGCTTGGGTTGACCGGCCGGTCATCCTCACCCCGCGCGCGCGCCACCAGGGCCGGGCCATCGGCGCCGAAACGGGCCAGGGCGGCGCGGGCATCCAAAGCGGCCAATTGCCCAAGGCGCACAAAACCCGCCGACGCCAGGCGCTTGGCCATGGCCGGCCCCACACCGGGCAGGACCGCCACCGATTGCGGCGCCAGCCAGGCGGCGGCCTCCTGCGCGCCGATCACGGCAAAGCCCCGCGGCTTGTCGCGTTCAGCGGCCAATTTCGCCATCAGCCGATTGGCCGCCAGGCCAACCGAGACCGTCACACCCACCTCACGCTCCACCGCCTGGGCAAAGCGCGCCAGCACCACGGCGGGAGGTGCATTGTGCAGCGCCTCGGTCCCCCGCAGATCGAGCACCGCCTCATCTATCGAAAGCGGCTGCACCAGGGGGGTGAGCGCTTCCATCATGGCGCGGATGCGCGCGCCCTCGCGGGCGTATTTGGCGATATCGGGCTTGATCACCACGGCGTCGGGGCAGGCAGCGCGCGCCTTAAACATGGGCATGGCGCTCCGCACGCCCGAAAGCCGCGCGATATAGCAGCAGGCCGCCACCACGCCACGCGTGCCGCCGCCCACAATCACCGGGCGCGTCGCCAATTCGGGCTGGTCGCGCTTTTCAACGCTGGCATAGAAGGCATCGCAATCAATATGCGCGACGGTCAGGCGGAATAGATCTGGGTGGGCGATCACGCGCCGAGACCCGCAAGCCGGGCAGCGCGTGAAATCCTCGGCCGCGTGGTGAAAGCAATCGCGGCAAAGTGCGGGCATGATCTAACGCCGAAGCCAGGGCATGGCGGCAAAACAGGCCAGCAGCACGGCATAGATCACGCCTTCAATACTCGCGAAATCCGCGAGCCATTGCTCGGGCGACAGGCCGCGCATGGCGCGTGTCATGGCGATTTCCGCACCGATCAGCAGCGTGAGCCCGAAAAACCCCATCAGCAGGCGCCCGCCCGATTTCGGCGGAATGCCAAAGCGCCGCGCGATCAGTGGCGCGAAATGGAAGATGGCGGCCAGCATGGGGATCGCTTCAAGCGCACTTGCCATCACCACGCCAAGGCGCGGCGCCAGCAGCAATTCGCGCGTGGCACCCAGCAAAAAGCCAATCACATAAAGCAGCAGGAAATAGACCGCCCCGGCTTTGAAACTACGCGTCATCATGGCGCATCCCAAAGCCGCGCAGCACCAAAAACGCCCGAGGAATCGCCATGCTGCGCCTGCACCACGGGCGTGCGCGCCACATCGCCAAAGCCGTGCCGCGCCATCAGCCCCGGCACATCGCGATAGAGATGCGCCATATTGGACAAGCCCCCACCCAGCACGATCACGTCGGGGTCCAGGATATTCGCCATCATCGCCAAGGCCCGCGCCAGCCGATCCGCATGGCGCGCGAGTGCCTCAACCGCGCGCTGATCGCCCGAAGCGGCCCGCGCCGGCAGGGCCGAGGCATCCCGCGCCCCCGGACCATCGCAATCCGCCGCCAAGGCGGGGCCAGACAGGAAGGTTTCCAGGCAGCCGCGTTGGCCGCACCAGCAGCGCGGGCCGGGAAACTCCTCCGCGCGCATCCAGGGTAGCGGCACATGGCCCCATTCGCCGCCCGTGCCATTCGGCCCATCCAGAATCCGCCCGGCGGAGACAATGCCGGCACCAACCCCCGTGCCGATGATCACCGCGAAAACCGTCATGTAGCCAGCGCCGGCGCCATCCGCGGCTTCGCTCATCGCCAGGCAATTCGCGTCATTGCTGATGCGCACCGCGCGCCCGAGGCGGGCTTCCAAATCCTGCTTCAAGGCGCGCCCATTCAAGGCCTGTGAATTGGCATTCCGCACCAGGCCAGTCACGGGGCTCAGGCTGCCCGGAATGCCAATGCCAATGCTGCCGCGCTGGCCAAGCCGCGCTTCGGCTTCCGTGACAAGCCCCGCAATCGTCGCCAAAACGCCCTCATATTCCGCGGGGCTGGCGCGGCGTTCGCGCAGCCTCACGGCGCCATCATCGCCAAGGGCCACGATTTCAGTTTTGGTGCCGCCAAGATCAATGCCGAATTTCATGCTATAAGTCTTGGTCAAGCCCGCGCGGCGCTGCAAGCCTGAACTGGCGGCGATACGCAAGGCATGCTGGAAGAGATGGCATGAGCGAGACGATTCTGGATGTGAAGGGCCTGACCTGCCCCTTGCCGGTGCTGAAGGCGAATAAGGCTTTGCGCGGCATGGCGGGCGGGGCGCGGCTGACGGTACTGGCCACCGACCCGGCCTCGGTTGCGGATTTCAACGCCTTTTGCCGCGAAACCGGCCATGCGCTGGTGGCGTTTTCCGAGGATCAGGGCACTTACCGTTTCGTGATCCGCAAGCGCGACGACACGCCGGCATGAGCGTGCTGATCCTGACCCATGCCGCTTGCGTGGCGCATGATCCCGGGCCGCATCACCCGGAATGCCCGGATCGCTGGCGTGCCGTGACGCGCGCCCTGGAAGCCGAAGCCTTCAGCGCTTTGCCGCGCGCCGAGGCACCGCGCGCCACCCGCGAGCAAATCCTGCGCGTGCATCCCGAAGCCTATCTGAATGCCATATTGGAATCGGCGCCTGCCGAGGGTGACCGCGTGGCTTTGGATGCCGATACCATCCTATCCCATGGCAGCATTGAAGCCGCCTTGCGCAGCGCCGGCGCGGCGGTGGCGGCGGTGGATGCGGTATGCTCCGGCCCGATTCGCCATGCCTTTTGCGCGACGCGCCCGCCTGGCCATCACGCGGAACCGGCGCGGCCCATGGGGTTTTGCCTATTCGCCAATGCAGCCATTGCCGCGCGTCATGCGCAGGCTGTGCATGGGCTTAAGCGCGTGGCAGTCGCTGATTTCGATGTGCATCACGGCAATGGCACGCAGGCCTGTTTTGAAGCCGATGCTTCGCTGATGCTGGCATCATCCCATCAATGGCCGCTTTATCCCGGCACCGGCGCACCGCAGGAACGGGGTGTCGGCAATATCTTCAACGCCACGCTGCCGCCTGGCGCCGATGGCGCAGCCTTTCGCGCCGTGTGGGAAAGGGAATTGCTGCCGGCGCTTGATGCTTTCGCGCCTGAATTGCTGATCATCTCGGCGGGGTTTGACGCGCATATGGCCGATCCCTTGGCGCAGCTTCGGCTGACGGAGGCTGATTTCGCCTGGATCACGGAAGAACTTTGTGCGCTGGCCGCGCGCCATGCTGCGGGGCGCGTGGTATCGCTGCTGGAAGGTGGCTACGACCTTGATGCACTCGGCGCTTCAGTGGCCGCCCATGTCCAGGCCTTGATGCTGAATTAACCCTTGCAGAGCGCCGCCCAGCGGCCCCAAATCCCCGAAGCACATAAACAAAGAGGTTCGCCATGAATCGCCGTCATTTGCTTGCCGCCCTGCCTGCCGCGGCTTTAGCCCCACGCCTTGCCGCCGCGCAGGATTGGCCGCCCGGCCCGGTGCGTGCCATTGTGCCCTTCGCCCCCGGTTCCGCCACGGATACCGTCGCGCGCGTCTTTACCGAGAAAATGCGCGATACCCTCGGCCAGAATGTGGTGGTGGAAAACCGCGCCGGGGCCAATGGGCTGATCGGGGCCGAAGCGGTGGCCCGCGCCACGCCCGATGGGCTGACCGTGCTGATCGGCACCAATTCCACCAATGCCGCCGCCGGCGCGCTGTTCAAGCGCGTGCCGTTTGACCTGGAAACCGCCTTCATCCCGGTCTCCACACTCGGTTCCGTGCCCCTGCTGGTGGCGGTGCGGGCCGAATCGCGCTGGCAGAACCTGGCTGAATTGCTGGCCGAGGCGAAAACCAAGCCCGAGGGCATTACCTATGCCTCGGCGTCTTCGTCCCAGCAGGTTTCAACCGAACTCATGGCCCATATGGCCGGCGTGAAGATGCTCCGCGTGCCGTATCGGTCATCCCCCTTGGCGGTGCAGGATTTGCTGGCCGGGCGCGTTGATCTTTTCGTGGCGGATCAATTGGTTATCCTGCCGCAGGCGCGGGAGGGGAAGCTTCGTATCCTGGGCATCACCGCGCCGCAGCGTTCCGCCATGCTGCCCGAGATTCCAACGGTGGCTGAGGCCGGCAATCTGCCCGGCTATCAGATCACCGCTTGGTTCGGGCTTTTCGTGCCCGCCGGCACGCCGGCCATTGCGGTTTCCCGCCTGAATGCCGCCGTGCGCCGGGCCGGGGAACAGGCGGATCTGCGCGATAGGCTTTCATCCGGCTTCGGGATGGTGGTGGCGACCTCCACCCCGGAAGAGGCGGCCGCCTTTGTGAAAACCGAGATTCAGCGCTGGACCTCGGCCATTCGTACCGCCGGCATCGAACCGGAATAGACATTTCGACTTTTGTCAGGCTAGGCTGACAGTATGGCACGCACACCTAATGAGACGGCGGGGGCTCCGCCGTCCGATATCGCCGCCCTTTCCTTCGAGCAGGCGCTCGCGGAACTCGAAGCCATTGTGCGGGAATTGGAAAGCGGCAAGGGCGCCTTGGAAGCCTCGGTTGCCGCTTATCAGCGCGGCGCGGCGTTGAAGCGCCATTGTGAGGCGAAGCTCGCCGAAGCGGAGCAGAAAATCCAAGCCATTGTTGACGGGCCGGCGGGGCCGTCGCTCAGGGATGTGGAGTAAGGCGCTGCATGCCTGATCCCACCCAAGCCCTTGCATCGGCCATGGCGGCGGCAGCGGCGGAAATTGATCGCGCGCTTGATGCGCTGATTCCCCCGACTGAAGGCGATGAGGCGCGGCTATTTGAAGCCATGCGCTATGCCAGTATGGGCGGCGGCAAAAGGCTGCGCGGCTTCCTGGTGCTGGAAGGTGCGGCGCAATTCGGCGTGTCGCGCGAAGCGGCCTTGCGCGTGGCGGCGGCGATTGAAATGCTGCATGCCTATTCGCTGGTGCATGATGATCTGCCCTGCATGGATGATGATGATCTGCGCCGCGGCAAACCCACCGTGCATCGCGCCTTTGATGAAGCAACCGCCGTGCTGGCGGGTGACGCGCTGCAAACCCAGGCCTTTCTGGTGTTGAGCGAACCCGATACGCATCCCGACCCCGCCGTGCGCGCGGAGCTTTGCCGCGCCTTGGCGCGTGCGGCTGGGGCGCGCGGCATGTGTGGCGGGCAGATGCTGGATATGCTTGCGGAAGAAGCCGGCAGGCCCTTGGAAGAAGCGGAAATCGGGCGGCTGCAATTGCTGAAAACCGGCAAGCTGATTGAATTTTCTGCTGAAGCCGGCGCCATTCTTGGCAAGGCCCCCATTCAGCTGCGCCATGCGCTTTCCGCCTATGGCCGCGATCTGGGCGCTGCCTTCCAGATTGCCGATGATGTGCTGGATGCAACTGCCTCAGCCGAGGAAACCGGCAAGCGCACCGGCAAGGATGCCGATGCGGGCAAGGCCACTTTGGTTGGGCTATTGGGGCTTGAACGCGCCAGGCTGCAAGCGGAACGGCTGGCAGCGCAGGCGCAAGATCATCTGGATGCTTTTGGGGAGGCGGCGGCGCATTTGCGCGCGCTTGCAAATTATACCATCGCGCGGAGAAGCTGAATGAACCGTCCTGTCACACCGCTGCTGGATCGCGTCACCATCCCGAGCGATTTGCGGAATTTCTCCGCAGAGCAACTCAAGCGCCTGGCCGAGGAATTGCGTGCCGAGACGATTGATGCGGTTTCCGTCACCGGCGGCCATCTTGGCGCATCGCTTGGCGTGGTGGAATTGACCGTCGCGGTGCACGCGATTTTCGACACACCGCATGATCGGCTGATCTGGGATGTCGGGCATCAGGCCTATCCGCACAAAATCCTGACCGGACGGCGGGATCGTATTCGCACGCTGCGCCAGGGCGGCGGGCTTTCCGGCTTCACCAGGCGGAGTGAGAGCGAATACGACCCCTTCGGTGCGGCGCATTCTTCCACCAGCATTTCCGCGGGCCTTGGCATGGCGATTGGCAGCCAATTGCAGGGCAAGGACCGCCATGTGATCGCCGTGATCGGCGATGGCGCGATGAGTGCCGGCATGGCCTATGAAGCCATGAACAATGCCGGCGCATCCAAGGCCAATCTGATTGTCATTCTGAACGATAATGACATGTCCATCGCCCCACCCGTGGGTGCGATGAGTGCCTATCTGTCCAAGCTGATTTCATCGCGCCCCTTCCTGTCGCTGCGCGATATGATGGCGCGGCTGGCGAAGCGCTTTCCGGCGCCTTTGGAACGCGCGGCGCGGCGCGCGGATGAATATGCGCGCGGGTTGCTGACCGGCGGCACCTTGTTTGAGGAATTGGGCTTCTATTATGTCGGCCCGGTTGATGGGCATGATTTGGACCATTTGCTGCCCATTCTGCGCAATCTGCGCGATACGGATCACCAAGGCCCAATCCTGCTGCATGTGGTGACACAAAAGGGCAAGGGCTATGCGCCGGCGGAATCCGCGCCTGACAAGTATCATGGCGTGGTGAAGTTCAATGTTGTCACCGGCGAACAGGCCAAGGCGCCGCCTGGCCCGCCTTCCTTCACCAAGGTCTTCGCCAATGCGCTGATCGCGGAAGCCGAAGCAGATGAGGGCATTGTCGCCATCAATGCCGCCATGCCATCCGGCACGGGGCTTGATGCTTTCGCCAAGAAATTCCCGCGCCGCAGCTTTGATGTTGGCATTGCCGAACAGCATGCGGTGACCTTTGCCGCGGGGCTCGCGACCGAGGGGCTCAAGCCCTTTTGCGCGATCTATTCAACCTTTTTGCAGCGCGCCTATGACCAGATCATGCATGATGTGGCGCTGCAATCCCTGCCGGTGCGCTTCGGCATGGACCGCGCCGGCCTCGTGGGCGCGGATGGCGCGACGCATGCGGGGTCCTTCGATATCGCCTATCTCGGCTGCCTGCCCAATATGGTGCTGATGGCCGCCGCTGATGAGGTGGAGCTGATGCATATGGTGGCAACCGCTGCCGCGATTGATGATCGGCCTTCGGCGTTTCGCTATCCGCGTGGTGAGGGCTTTGGCCTTGAACTGCCCAAGCGCGGTTCGGTGCTCGATCTCGGCAAGGGGCGTGTGCTGCGCGAAGGCAGCGCGATTGCCATCCTTTCCTATGGCGCGCGTTTGCAGGAATGCCTGAAGGCGGCTGATGAATTGGCAACCCATGGGCTTTCCTGCACGGTTGCGGATGCGCGCTTCGCCAAGCCCTTGGATACCGCCTTGGTGGAACGCCTGGCGCGCGAGCATGAGGTGCTGATCACCATTGAAGAAGGCTCCATGCTCGGCTTCAGTGGCATTGTCATGCATCATTTGGCGATGCGCGGGCTGCTGGATCGCGGGTTGAAGATGCGCCCCATGTGCCTGCCGGATGTGTTCATTGATCATGATGCGCCGCGCAAGCAATATGATCAGGCCGGTCTGAATGCGCCGCAAATCGTGGCGACAGCACTTGCCGCGCTGGGCAAGGCGGAAATGCACTTGCCCGCGCGGGCGTAAATTTTTCGGGCGACTATTCCGCCGCTTGCTGCATCCGCGCGGCAAAGCGCGGCGCCACATTTTCCATGAAAAGGCGGATGGACGTATTCGTCTGCTCAGCGCTCATGGGGCCGAGGCGGAAGGAACAGATCACGCCGCCAACGCCGGTTGCTTCAATCTCTGCCATGCGCGCCGCGACGGTCGCGGGCGCGCCGCAGATCAGCGCATGTTCGGGATTGGTGCGCGCGGGTGGCGCTGTTTCCTTCTTCATGATCACGCCCTGTTCGGCGTAGATTTTCTCACGCATCGCCTTGCGCTGTGCCTGCATCGCCTCAAAGGCCGGCAGCGCGATGCGGCGCGCTTCCTCATCGGTCTCAGCCACCACCACATTGCGCCAGACCCAGCTTTCATTGAGGCAATGCGTGATATGCGCGGCATCAAAACCCGCTTCAGCCAGCGTGGCGCGGTAGGCCGCCAGGCGCTTTTGCGTCACCTCCAGCGATTGCACATTCATCAGGAAGGGCAGACCACGCCGCGCCAGATGCAAAGCGCCATCTTCAGATGATGCAGCGCGGATTACGTAAGGATGCGGCTTGGTGAAGGGCTCTGGCCGCAGCCGCGGCACATTCAAATCCCAGAACCTGCCCTTGTGCTGAAAACCATTCGGGCTGGTCCAGGCCTTCAGCATGATTCCTTCGGCTTCCTCATAGCGTTCCAGCGCTTCCTCTGCCGGAATGCCATAGCCCTGGTATTCATAGACATTATAGGCAGTGCCGCGCCCAAGCCCGACAATCACGCGCCCGCCGGAAAGATTATCCAAAAGCGACATTTGTTCGGCAAGCCGCATCGGGTGATGGAGCGATACCTGCGCCACCGCAAAACCAACTTTTATGCGCTTGGTGGCTGACAGCACGGCGGCGGCAAAGGTCACCGGGTCCACATAGGCGCAATTGCCATCGAAATGATGTTCGGCAAGCCAGAGCACTTCCACGCCAAGCTCATCGCAAAGCTTGGCCTCGGCGATGCTTTCCGCAATGACGCGCTGATCACCGGTGGGATCGCGGCTTTCGGGAAAAAGGAAATTGCTGAAGCGCAGCATGGCGGTCTCCGCAGCCTGGATAGGCGAAGACTAAATCATGCCCGCCAATGCGCAAGTTTTTTCTTGCCCGCAACCATCTACCCGCGCTGTAATCCGGCCAAACCAAGGGGAGCTTTGGCATGATCGGCAGGCGCGCGATGCTGGCGGCGGGATTGGCGGCACCCGCGATCAAGGTTCAGGCGCAGGAACGCCCGATCCAGATCATGGTGGGCTTCGCGCCGGGCGGGAATATTGACCTCGCCGCCCGGATGGCAGCACCCTTTCTGGAGAAATATCTGGGGGGGCAGCAGATCATCGTCGTCAATCGTCCCGGCGCTGGCGGCATGATCATGCTGAATGAGGTCTCAGCCGCGCCGGCGGATGGGCGCATCGCCGCCCTGGTTTCCCTGCCCGCGCTGGTGACCGCGCTCTACGATAATACGCCGCGCTATCGCGTGGAAAGCTTTGCCTATGTCGGGCTTTTGACCGATGAGCCCTATACGATTTTCGTCGCCCCCAATTCGCCCTATCGCAGCCTGACCGATCTGATCGAAGCCGCGCGTGCCAAGCCCGAGGACATCACCATGGCGGGTGCCGGCATTGGCAGCGCGCCGCATCTGGCGCTGATGCAATTGGAAAACGCCTCAGGCGCGCGCTTCACCTGGTTGCCGACCACGGGCGCGGGTCAGGCGATGCAATTGGTGCAGGGCGGGCATGTGGTGGGCTCCATTTCCACCGTCAGCCTGACCGTGCGCGCGCATTTGCAAGGTAGTTTGCGGGTACTGGCGCTCATGGAAAAGCAGCGCTGGGACAAGGCCGCGGATTTGCCCACCGTTGCCGAAGCGGGCTTTCCGCTGGCGGCAGGCTCAGCACGCGGCTTTGCCCTGCCCGCCGCCACGCCGGAACCCACCCTGGCGCGCTGGGAAGAAGCGGTGCGCCGCACGGCGGAAGACCCCGATTTCCGCGCCATTGCGGAACGCGATTTCCTGATCGTGCGGCACATGAACCGCGCCACGATGCGCGGCTTTGTGGATGACCAATACGCTGCCTATGGCGAGATGTGGCGGCGCACGCCCTGGAAGAAATGACGCATCAACCGCGCCACATCCCACCGCCATCCACGTCCACCACCGTGCCATTCACATAAACACCGCGCGGGCTTGCGAGGAACACCGCCAGATCAGCAATCTCGCTTGATTCAATCGGGCGATTGAAGGGCAGGCCGGTGATGGTTTCCGCCCAGCGTTCCTCATCGCCGAATTTTAGCTTCGCATTGACGCGCGCCTGGGTGATCATGCGATCGGTCTTGGTGACAGCGGGATTGATGCCAACAACCTTGACGCCATTGGCCTGCGTCGCCGCGCCCAAAGCCTGGGTGAAGGCAATCAACGAAGCATTGCCCGCGCCGCCGCAGATATAGCCGGCCTTGGGTGAACGCCCCGCCATGCCGATGATATTCACCACCGCGCCGGCCTTGCGCGCTTCCATCGCCGGCAGATAGAGCTGGCAGAGGTGAATGTAGCCAAACACCTTCAGGCTCCAGGCTTCCTGCCAGCGCTGGATGGAAATATCCTGCAAGCGCCCGGAAGGAATGGCCCCCGCATTATTCACCAGCACATCAATATCCGGAAAAGCGGCGTGCAGCCTTTCGCGTTCCTCGACCCGCGAAAGATCAGCGGCCAGGGTTTCAACGCGCACCTGCGCAAGCGCACGTACCTTATCGGCAGCGGCGGTAAGCGCCGCCGCATCGCGTGCAGAAAGCACAATGTCGCAGCCTTCCCGCGCGAAGGCTTCCGCGCAAGCAAGGCCAATGCCTTTTGATCCACCCGTGACAAGCACGCGCTTGCCGGCAAGTTGCATATCCATGGTCACACCACCAATTCAATGAGGAAGGGGCCAGGCCGCGCGAAGCTTTGGCTCATCAGATCCGCCACCTGATCAAGCGTGGTGGCCTGTGCGGCTTCCACACCCATGCTTTCCGCCATCTTCACCCAGCCGATATCAGGATTGCCGAGGTCCATCATATCCATCGCCGTGCGCCCCGGATTGGCGCCGACATTGCGGTACTCGCCCAGCAGGATCGCGTATTTGCGATTGGAAATGA
>JBIKXA010000086.1:0-15470 GCA_044356015.1 Roseomonas sp. | reverse complement strand
TTTCGATATAAGGCGGGTTGCACAGCAGCAGATCAAACCGCCCGCTGAGCGCGGCCGCCCAATCGCCAGCCAGGAAGCACGCCCGATCCGCTAGCCCTAGCCGCGCGGCATTCCGCGCGGCCAGCGCCGCCGCTTCTGGCTTCAAATCAACGCCAACCCCGCTTGCCGCAGGCAATTCACTCAGCAGCGCGAGCAACAAGGCCCCGGTCCCTGTGCCGAGATCAATGACGTTTAACGCGGCACCCTTATCCGGGCAGGCTTCAAGCGCGGCTTCAATCAGGCTTTCCGAATCCGCGCGGGGGATCAGCGTGGCAGGTGAGACTTCAAGTTCCAGCGTCCAGAACCCGACATGGCCAATCAGATAGGCAAAGGGTTCATGCGCGACGCGCCTTGCAAGCAACCCCGCGAATTGCGCGGCCTTGTCTATCGGCACCCGCGCGCGGGGGTCGCGCAGCAGCGCTTCCTCAGACGTATTCAGCACATGCGCGAGCAAGCGGCGCGCTTCCAGGCGCGGGGCTTCAATTGCCGCACCGCGCAGCCTTTGCCCAGCCTGACAGAGAAAAAACCCAATCGAGCCGGCGGGATCGGCGCAGGGCGCTTCCGTCACGCCGCTTCCGCCGCCAGCCGCGCCGCCTGGTCTTCGGCGATCAGCGCGCCAAAAATATCGTCGAAATCACCCAGCATCACGCGGTCAATCTTATGCAGCGTAAGGCCAATGCGGTGATCCGTCACGCGGCCCTGCGGGAAGTTATAGGTGCGGATGCGCTCAGACCGATCCCCGGTGCCAACCTGGCTTTTGCGATCCGCCGCGCGGGCCTGATCGGCGGCGCTGCGCTGCTGTTCATAAAGCCTGGCGCGCAGCACCTTCATCGCCTTGGCGCGGTTCTTATGCTGGCTTTTTTCTTCCTGCATCGCGACAACAATACCGCTTGGGATATGGGTAATGCGCACCGCGCTATCTGTCTTGTTCACATGCTGCCCACCGGCGCCTGAGGCGCGATAGGTATCAATGCGCAAATCCTTGTCTTCAATCTGCACATCCACATCCTCCGCTTCCGGCAGCACGGCGACTGTCACGGTGGAAGTATGGATGCGCCCCTGGGTTTCCGTGGTTGGCACGCGCTGGACGCGATGCACACCGCTTTCATATTTGAAGCGCGCGAAAACGCCGCGCCCGGCGATTTCCGCCGTGGCGCCCTTGATACCGCCCAATTCGTTTTCATCGTAATCGAGCACTTCAAACCGCCAGCCGCGCCCTTCGGCATAGCGTTGATAGGCGCGGAACAATTCAGCGGCGAATAACCCGGCCTCATCACCGCCGGCGGCGGGGCGGATTTCCAGAATGGCGCTGCGTTCATCCGCCGCATCGCGCGGCAGCAGCATGATGCGGATTTCATGTTCCAAAGCGGGGACGCGTTCCTTTTGCGTCAGCCATTCGGCTTCGGCCAATTCGCGCAGCTCGGGGTCCGCCAGCATGGCCTCAGCCTCATCCCGCGCGCGTTCGGCGGTGCGGTATTCGGCGTATTTTTCGACCAGCGGTTCAAGTTCCGCCAATTCCTTGGACAAAGCGCCAATATCCGCCCCCGGCGCGCTGGAGAGCATATGGCGCAGCTCCTCCGCACGAGACAGCAAACGATCAAGGCGGGAAGGCAGGCTCATTTGAGGCGGGCGGGGATATCCGCGAGTGCGACGCTTTCCTGCGTGCCGGCATCAAGATCACGCAGTTGTGCGATGCCGGCGGCGATTTCGGCCTCACCCAAAATCACGGCGGCGCGGGCATTGATGCGATTGGCGCGTTCCATGCGGCGCTTGAGATTGCCGCGATAGGCGATCTCGGCGGCGATGCCGGCGCGGTGCAAGCTGCTCAGCATATCAAGGGCAGCGCCTTCCACTTCATCGCCCACAGGGATCACGGCCACTGGGCGCGGCGCGGCAGGGCTTTCGGTCAGCAGCATGGCAAGGCGTTCAATACCGGCGGCCCAGCCGACAGAGGGCGTGGGTGGGCCACCCATTTCCTCAACCAACCCGTTGTAACGCCCGCCCGCCATCACGGTGCCCTGCGCGCCCAACCGATCCGTCACGAATTCAAAGGCGGTGTGGCTGTAGTAATCCAGGCCGCGGACAATGCGCGGGTTTTCGCGGAAGGGCACACCAAAGCGCGCCAGGTGCTTTTTTACGGTGGCGTAAAACGCGGCGGCTTCGGGGGTCAAATGATCACCAATCACCGGCGCGCCGGCGACAATGGCGCGGTCTGTTTCATCCTTGGAATCCAGGATGCGCAAAGGGTTTTTTTCCAACCGCACGCGGCTGTCATGGCTCAGCGCATCGCGATGGGCGCTGAAATAAGCGACCAGCGCGGCGCGATAGGCATCACGCGACGCAGCATCGCCGAGGGTATTGATTTCCAGCACCGTGCCTTCGGCGATGCCGAGTTCCTGCTGGATATGCCAGCCGCAGGCGATGACCTCCGCATCGGCCAGGGGCTCGGCAGCGCCCAGGATTTCAATGCCAATCTGGTGGAATTGCCGATAGCGCCCCTTTTGCGGGCGTTCATAGCGAAACATCGGCCCGGCATAGAAAACCTTGCGCGGCAGATTGGATTGCGTGAGGCCATTGGAAACCAGCGCGCGGCAGACACCGGCGGTCATTTCCGGGCGCAGCGTCAGGCTTTCCCCACCGCGATCGGTGAAGCTGTACATTTCCTTGGAAACCACATCGGAAGTGTCACCAAGGCCACGGGCGAAAACGCGGGTGTCTTCAAAGATGGGCGTCGCCCATTCCTCAAAACCGTAAAGGGCGGAAATGCGGCGCGCGGCTTCAGCCACCGCATGGTGGCGGCGGAATTCTTCACCGATCAGGTCACGCGTGCCACGGGCGGGTTGCAATTGGCTGGACATGGCGTTTCGGTATCCTGTCTCGAGATTGGCGGCAAGTTGGGGCGACTAAGGGGCGTTTTCGGGCGGCACCAGGGGCCGGAGCCGTAACGCAAGGCGCGGCAATTCCTCGAGCGCGACCTGCCAAAGAATGTCAACAGCAACCTCGCCATAATCATGGATCAACTTGTTGCGCATGCCGATCATGAGCGCCCAAGGAATATCCGGATGAGCCTCTCGCAAAGGCCGCGAAAGGCGCCCCGCTGCCTCACCAACTACCGCGATACAGCGCGTGACAGCCGCTTGATGGAGCTTGCTGGCATGGAACTCAGCCTCATCAAGATCGCTTACGAAACCAGCCGCCTGCTCAGCCCAAGTGAGCATGTCCAGAAGCAGCGCCGCGTCCCTTTCCGCCGGCGGCAAGCTCATGCGCTGAAAAGGGCTTGCGCTTCCGCCAGGATGCGCCGGCGGCGGATATAATTCGTGCTACCCTCAATGGCCCGGCGTTCCACCACTTCAACCGGGCGTGCCAAGGCGCGGGCCGCGTCTTCCTCGAAGGCCAACAGCCGCGCGAAGCTGCGCTGAGTGTCGGGCGCAAATTCAATCAGCAGGTCAATATCGCTGCGCGCCGGGTCAAAATCCTCGCCACGGGCCGCAGAGCCGAACACCTCAAGCCGCGCCACACCATGCTGCCTGCAAAGCGCGGCTAGCGTATCACGATGGCGCAGGATTTCGGCGTGCATCCCTGCCCCTTACTCCGCCGCGCGCACCGGTTGTTCCGCGGTTTTGGCGGCGCGCAGCGCCTCCGCGCGGGCTTCCACCAGACCGACAATGTGATCCACCATTTCCTCGGTCCGGATCGTATGGTCCGTCTTGCCGGCGCTATAGACCATGTGCGTGCCAGCCCCGCCGCCGGTCAGGCCGATATCGGTCATCAGCGCCTCACCAGGGCCATTCACCACGCAGCCGATGATCGAAAGGCTGATGGGCTCAGCGATATGCGCGAGCCGTTCTTCCAGCTTTTCCACGGTGCGGATCACATCAAAGCCCTGCCGCGCGCAGGATGGGCAGGAAATCACCTTTACCCCGCGATGGCGGAGATGCAGCGATTTCAGCAATTCCCAACCCACCGCCACTTCTTCTTCCGGCTCAGCGGAAAGCGAAACCCGCAACGTATCGCCAATCCCGGCCCAGAGCAGAGACCCAAGCCCGATCGCGGATTTCACCGTGCCGGTGCGCTTGCCGCCCGCTTCCGTGATGCCGATATGCAGCGGGTGATCGCAGGCTTCCGCCAATTGCTGATAGGCGGCAACGGCCAGGAACACATCGGATGCCTTCACGCTGATCTTGAATTCGTGGAAATCTTCTTGCAGCAAATGATCCGCATGCCACAGCGCGCTTTCCACCAGCGCTTCCGGATTGGGCTCCCCGTATTTTTCCAGCAAGTGTTTCTCAAGGCTGCCGGCATTCACACCAATCCGGATGGAACAGCCATGATCGCGCGCGGCCTTGATCACTTCCTTCACGCGTTCCTTCGATCCGATATTGCCCGGATTGATGCGCAAACACGCCGCCCCCGCTTGCGCCGCTTCAATGGCGCGGCGGTAATGAAAATGGATATCGGCGACGATCGGTACATTCACTTCGCGCACAATCTCAGCGAGCGCCGCCGTTGATTCCTCGGTCGGGCAGGAAACGCGCACGATATCAACGCCGGCCAATTCGCTGCGGCGGATTTGCGCAATCGTCGCCGCCGCGTCCTCGGTCGGCGTATTCGTCATGGTCTGAACGGAAATCGGCGAATCGCCACCCACCGGCACGCGCCCGACATGGATCAGACGGGATTTGCGACGCTCGATCTTCTGATAGGGACGATAGGACATGCGGCGGACCCCAGGGGCTGTTTTCGTCAGCCGATTATGCCGGGGCTTTCGCCGCACCGAAAGACTTGAAACGCGTCAGGGGCGCGACGGGTTTGCCGGGGGCGTGGCGGGCGGCGCAGGCGCCGGACGCGGTGGCGCAGCAGCGGCGGGAGTCGAAGCCTGGGCGGCGGATGGGCGCAGCCGGTCCGGCTCCAGCGCGATATTGCGCCGCACGCCGGGGCCGCCGAAGGCTTCAACCTGATCACCATCCAGCAGGATATCCAGGTTCTCGGCCTTGCCGGTGGTCAGCACAATGCCGGGCCGATTTGGGATTTCGATAGTGTCGCCAGCCCGAAGCACGCGGTCTGTCATCACGCGATTGGCAGCATTATCGCGTATTTGCACCCAGCTTTCCCCCTTGGCGCGGATCACGATGCGCGGCTTGTCGGGGTCAATGCGCGGCGGCGGCGGCGGAGGTGGCGCAACGACCGGGGTTGGGGCGGGCGCAGGCGGTTCCGCCGCTGGGGCGGGCGCATCGCGCGGCGCGGCGGCATCCGCAACGCGTTCCAACCGGGGGGGCAAAGGCGGCACGTTATCCACCACGCGTTCACCACGGCCGCTCCATTGATACCAGGCGATATAGCCGACGAGCGCAATGGCGACCCCAATCGCGGCCAGGATCCCAGTGGGCAAACCGCGCTTCGGCACCGGTTCGGGAAAAACCAGATCGCCCGATTTTCCCACCGTCGTGCCGGACATATCGCGAAAGCGCCGCACCGCATCATCCGCATCCAGCCCCAAGGCGGTGGCGTAAGACCGCACGAAACCAACGGCATAGGCCGCACCGGGCAGGTCCTTCACCCGGCCTTCCTCCAGCGCCATCAGATAGCGCTTATTGATGCGGAGTTGCGTCGCCGCATCCTCAACACTGATGCCAAGGGCAATCCGCGCCTCGCGCAGTTCTTCTCCAACGCGGGCGGCTTCCTGGGGCGAATTTTCAGTGCGGGCAGAGCGCTTCATGGGGGTTCCAGCGGATCGAACCGCTTCTAGCCTGAGGCTGGCGGCTTCGGCAATCAGGCGGCAGCGGCGCCAGACCGCGCCAGGATTGCCTGTGCCGCCTGTTCGCGCAATTCGGCAATGATCTCGGCGGCGGTTTGCTCACCTGTCACCATGCCGACCGATTGCCCGGCCATCAATGATCCATTTTCGACATCGCCATCAATCACGGCACGCCTGAGCGCCCCGGCCCAGAAATGCTCAATATCCAATTGCGCGGCTTCCTTGGTCAGTTCACCGGATTGGAAGCGGCGAATGGTCTCCGCCTGATGTTCCAGGAAGCGCTTGGTACCCTGATTTTGTAAAGCGCGCACGGGGATGACGGGGAAGTTTTCATCCAATTGGATCGTCGGCATGGCGTCGCGCGCATTGCCGCGAATGAAGGCCTGCTTGAAATTGGGATGCGCGATGGATTCACGGGCGCAGACAAAGCGTGTGCCAAGCTGCACGCCCGCCGCGCCCATCTCCAGATAGGATAGGATCGCCTCACCGCGCCCGATGCCGCCGGCCACGAACACCGGCACATCACGGATATGGGGCAGGATTTCCTGCGCGAGCACGGTCAGCGACACGGGGCCGATATGCCCGCCCGCTTCGCTGCCTTCAATCACCAAGGCATCCGCCCCGGCGCGGATCAGGCGCTTCGCCAAAGCCAAGGCAGGCGCAAAGCACACCACCTTCGCCCCACCATCCTTCGCCTTCTTGATCGCGGTGCCAGGCGGAATGCCGCCAGCGAAAACAATATGCGAAACCTTGGCCGCAAGGCAGGTATCCACCAGCTGATCCAGCCTGGGGTGCATGGTGATCAGATTGACGCCGAAGGGCTTGCTTGTCAGCGCCTGCGTGCCGGCGATTTCCTCAGCCAATCGTGGTGGTTCCATCGCCCCGCAGGCAATCACGCCAAAGGCGCCGGCATTGGAAAGGGCGGATACCAAATGCCTCTCACTGACCCAGGACATGGCGCCGCCCATAATGGCATAGCGCGCGCCCAGAAATGCCGCGCCGCGCGCCATCAGCCGATCAAGCTGCGCCAGGGCCTTGGTCATGTCATCGCTCATGCCGGCGCATCCAGACCATAGGCGGTGTGCAAAGCGCGCACGGCAAGTTCCGTGTAATCCGAACTGACCAGCACGCTCACCTTGATTTCGCTGGTGGAAATCACCTGGATATTGATGCCCTTTTCCGACAGAGCCTTGAACATGGTGGTGGCGACACCGGCGTGGCTGCGCATCCCAATACCGACCACGCTGATTTTCGTCACATCCGGGTCAGCCAGCAGCGCTTCATAACCAAGATCGGCGCGCGCCTTTTCCAGCACATCCTGCGCACGCGGCAGATCCACCTTGCCGATGGTAAAAGTCATATCCGTGCTGCCATCGGCGCCGATATTCTGCACGATCATATCCACATTCACATTGGCTTTCGCGAGCGCACCGAATACGGCGGCGGCCACACCGGGCCTGTCCGGCACACGGCGAAGCGTTATCTTGGCGTCATCGCGCGAATAGGCGATGCCGGAAACGACGGGCTGTTCCACGATTTCATCCTCATCAACCACGAGCGAGCCTGGCTTGTCTTCAAAGCTTGAGAGAACCTGCACGCGCACACGCTGCTTCATTGCCAATTCAACGGACCGCGTCTGCAAGACCTTGGCGCCAACGGAAGCGAGTTCCAGCATTTCCTCATAGGAAATGCGTTCAAGCTTGCGCGCGCGCGGCACAATGCGCGGATCGGTCGTATAGACGCCATCCACATCGGTATAAATATCGCAGCGATCCGCCTTGACGGCGGCGGCGATGGCGACAGCCGAAAGATCAGACCCGCCACGCCCGAGCGTGGTGATGCGGTTACGCTTCGGATCAATGCCCTGAAAGCCCGCAATCACCGGCACCTGGCCTTGTTCCATGCGTTCAATCAGCGCCGCGCCATCAATGGATTCAACGCGCGCCTTGCCATGCGCCTGATCCGTGATGATCGGCACCTGCCAGCCCTGCCAGGACCGCGCATCAACGCCAATCGCTTGCAGCGCAATCGCGGTCAGGCCGGTTGTCACTTGCTCCCCAGTTGCGACCACCGTGTCATATTCACGCGCATCATGCAGCGGCGAGAGGTCCTGGCACCATTTGACGAGTTGATTGGTCACACCCGACATGGCGGAAACCACCACGGCGACCTGATGGCCGGCATCCACCTCTCGCTTCACGCGGGCGGCGACATTGCGGATACGATCCAGATCAGCGACAGAAGTGCCGCCGAATTTCATGACGATACGGGCCATAGAAGGCTATTTTCCCTGGGCGGGGCGGAAAAGGAATGGCCGGCGGTTGCGCCGGCGCGCGGGGCGGGACAGATACCGGGGGGGCGGGTTACGCGCAACCCATCTCGGCGGATCAGGGCTGGAAAGGGCATTATCTTGGCGGAAGCAACGGCGCTTGGGGCGGAAATCGCCAAATTTGACGCTCTGGCCGCGCGCTGGTGGGACCCGAATGGCCCGATGAAGCCGCTGCACCGGATGAACCCGGTGCGGATTGGCTGGATTGCCGAAAGGCTGGGCCGCGCGCATGGCCCGCAACCCCTTGCCGGGCTTAGGGTTTTGGATGTGGGCTGCGGGGCGGGGCTGGCTTCTGAGGCGCTGGCGCGGCTTGGCGCTGACGTCACCGGGATGGATGCGGCGCCGGAAGCGCTGGAGGTCGCCCGCGCCCATGCCGAAGCGGGCGGGCTTGCGATTGATTACCGCCTGGGCGGGCCCGAGGATTTGGCCGAGGAAGCGGGCGGCTTTGATGCCGTGGTTTGCCTGGAAGTGATTGAGCACGTGACGGAACGCGCGGCCTTTCTGGGCGCGCTGGCCCGCGCCGCGCGGCCTGGGGGTCTGGTGTTTCTTTCCACACTGAACCGCACGCCGCGTTCCTTCCTGATGGCGAAACTCGGGGCCGAATATCTGCTGCGCCTGCTGCCGGTGGGCACCCATGATTGGCGTATGTTTGTGACACCCGCCGAGCTTGGCGCGGGGCTTCATGGGGTGGGGCTGAGGGTTGCGGATGTGGCCGGGATGGAAATGGCGCTGTCCGGCGCCTGGCGTATTACGCGCGATACGGGCGTGAATTACCTGATGATGGCGGAGAAGCCCGCTTAGGTTTCTTCGACCCGGAAGGCATCGGCGATGCGCCTTATGGCGCCATCAGCCGCGACCAGCATGACATCAAAGCGCATGCCCGCCGCGCCGTGGCCGGGGTTGGCGGCAAGCCAGGCCTCGGCGGCAGCGACCAGGCGCGCACGTTGTCGCGGGCCAAGGGCATAAGCCGCTTCGGCGAATGAGGGCCGCGCCTTCACTTCAATGAAGGCGAGCAAGCCTTCGCGTTCGGCAATCAGGTCAATTTCGCCGGCTTCGGTGCGGATTCTTTGGCCAAGCAGCGCCCAGCCTTCGGCGGCAAGGGCCTCGGCAGCCAGCGCTTCCGCCCCCTGCCCCGCCGCATAGGCGCGCCGGCCACGCAACAGGCGATGGGTGGGTGGCGTTTGGCGGGGCTTCGACATGAACAACCCTCTCGCTTGGCTCAAGGCAATCCAAATTCTTGCCGCATACAAAATCGGACGATGCAAATTCCATCGCAGCGATGTTTAATAAAAGCTCACGAATCCTAACGCGGGGACCGATGCCGAAGCAAACACGACAACCGACCCCGAGGTTTGGCATCGCCGAGTGGTTCGGGCGTGACATTGTCGAGATGACGCCCGAAGACCGCCGCGGCATCGCCCAGGATTTACTGCGCCCCAAAAAGGAAAGAGCGCCCCGCCCCTGCCCATTTCAATCGCGCAAGGATGGCGCGATTTGTGCGAAAGAAGGCGGGGTCTGTTCCCTTCGTCTTTATGCACCCGATCTTGAGACAGAAACAACGCCCCTCAAGGCAAAGCCGGTTGAAGGTTCGACAGGGGCTCTGCGAGTCACCTGCCCCTATCGTTTTCATGATGGACTGGAAATCTTGCACTGGGTTGGTGAGACAATCCTCGGCGACAAAAATCCAATGATCGCGGCAGAGGTAGGTTTTCTTGAAGGTAGCCCCCTTCTCGATGGCGAAGAGGGCGATGATGTCGGGCGGCTTGACATGATTTTGGTCAAATCATCCCCCTCCCCTGAAGCTCTTCATTGGGCAGCCTTGGAAATCCAGGCGGTTTACTTCAGCGGCGACGCCATGAGAGGGGATTTCGAATCCATGCTTGATCCTCTTTTGCACTACCTACCCTTTCCCAAAGGACGGCGCCGGCCCGACTATCGCAGTAGCGGGCCGAAGCGATTGATGCCGCAACTTCAGATCAAGGTTCCCACCTTGCGGCGCTGGGGCAAGAAGATGGCGGTGGTTGTTGATCGACCGTTTTTTGATTCAATCGGCGAAATGGATCACGTCGCGGATATTTCGAATGCCGACATCGCGTGGTTTATCGTGGGTTTCGAAAAAAACGCCAGCACTGGACTTGTGCACTTGGTGCGCGATGAGGTCCGCTTCACTACGCTGGAACGCTCAGTCGAAGGGCTCACCGGCGGCAAGCCAGTACCACTGCCAGTTTTCGAGGATCGCATCAGGACAAAGCTTCTGCCACGCGATCAACGCGTGAAACGGCGCAGCAAATAGTGGCAAGCTTATCCAAAGAATGTGACCGGATATTTCGGTTGACCGGACCCGACATACTGAATTAGAACCGTGAACATTCACGGAGTCGAAGCCCTTGAAGCCAGATATCACAGCGCTCGAAAGGCAGAAAAAGCGCCTGCAAAGGCTAAAGGATGAAGGGGTCAGCCGCACGACAGTGTTTGTGCATGAAGAATGCCGTGGTGCATTGGACGAACTTCGACCGCTTCTGGCTGATCCCAACAAAGCGCTTCCTCTAGCGGCATTAACGGCGACGCTGGGTTCCTTGGCCAAACCAACCAATGTGGCTCAGGTTCGCCAACTCAGTCCTTTCAGATATCCAGGGGGCAAGACTTGGCTCATCCCCGAAGTCAGAAAATGGCTTAAGGCGTTGCGAAATGATGGCTCGGTTCTTGTGGAACCATTCGCCGGCGGCGCCATGGCAGGTTTGACAGCGGCAGCAGAAGACCTTTGCGGAAGGGTCATGCTTGGGGAAATTGACCAGGATGTCGCCGCTGTCTGGCAGACAATATTCCACGCGCCGCGTTCAGATGTGACTTGGCTTTGTCGCAAGATCCGCGGTTTTGAAGTGAACCTGGAAAATGTTCGGGAAGTGCTTGATGGCTCCCCAACGTCACTTCGCACCTTGGCCTTTCGCACCATCGTAAAAAACCGCATGCAACGCGGCGGCATCATGGCGCCGGGCGCTGGCTTGGTGAAGGAAGGCGAAGCCGGGAAGGGCTTGCGGTCACGATGGTATCCCGACACGCTCGCAAAACGCATCGAAGCCTTATACCTGCTTCGCGGAAAAATCAGCTTCGAACAAAAAGACGCCTTTGAATTGATTGAGACGTTCGCCCATACGCCGAACGCGATGTTTTTCGTGGACCCGCCCTATACCGCGGGTGGCAAAAGGGCAGGGTCAAGACTCTACCGACACAATGATATTGATCATGAGAGGCTTTTCAGCCTTCTCGCTTCTGTTCAGGGCGCCGTGATGCTGACCTATGATGAAGCGCCAGAAGTACGGGGCATGGCAGCGCGCCACGGGTTTCGTGTGGAAGCAATCCCGATGAAGAATACCCATCACGAAGTCATCAGGGAGCTTCTGATTTTCAAACCGGCAACAAATCAAGGCGCCATGATCGAAGGCCTTGCGCCGATTACGACTGCTTTGGTGCCCCCGCCTGAGCAAGCCTCTTTCTGGTGAGGTTGGGGGATTTGTGCCGCGTCGAAATCTTGGCCCAAGCTAGGGCAATGATCACTCGTTTTCTTGCCCTTCTTTGCTGCTTACTCGTCACCCTCCCCGCCGCCGCCCAGCCGGCGCAGCGCCATATGGTCGCGGCGGGGCATCCACTCGCCGTTGAAGCGGGCCTTATGATGCTGCGCGAAGGCGGTTCCGCCCTTGATGCCGCCGTCGCGGTGCAGGCGGTGCTGACGCTGGTGGAACCGCAATCCTCCGGCATTGGCGGCGGTGCCTTCATCATGTTCCGCCGCGCCGCCGATGGTGGGATCGAGGCCTGGGATGGGCGGGAAACCGCGCCCGCTTCCGCGACGCCAGCACTTTTCTTGCGCGATGGCCGCCCGATGCCGTTCCTGGAAGCCATGGCCAGCGGGCGGTCTGTTGGCGTGCCGGGCACGCTGCCGGTGCTGGAAGCCACGCATCGCGCCCATGGCAAGCTGCCCTGGGCGCGGCTGTTTGAACCGGCCATACGCCTCGCCGAGGAAGGCTTTCCCGTCAGCGCGCGCCTTGCCCGCGAAATCGCCGCCGATACGCTGTTGCTCAGGCGCGATCCGGGTTCTGCCGCTTATTTCTTCTCCCCGGATGGTATGGCGCTGCAGCCGGGCCATCGGCTGCGCAACCCGGCCTTGGCTGAAACGCTCCGCGCCGTGGCGCGCGATGGGGCGGCGGCGCTGCAAAAGGGCCCGATTGCGGAAGATATCATCGCCGCCATCCGCAACCATCCAAGCAATCCGGGCGTGAAGGTGCTGGAAGATCTGGCGCGCTATCAGCCAAGGCGACGTGATGCCATTTGCACCCCCTATCGCAGCTTCCGGGTTTGCGGTTTTCCGCCGCCATCCTCAGGCGGTGTCGCGGTCGCGCAAATTCTTGGCGTGCTCGAACATTTCGATATGCCGCGGCTTGACCCTCGCGGTGCCGATGCGGCGCATTTACTGGCGGAAGCCGGGCGGCTTGCCTTTGCTGATCGCAACCTGTTCCTCGCGGATGCGGATTTCGTGCCCGTGCCGGTGCGTGGCCTGACCGACCAAGCCTACCTCACCACCCGCGCGCAATTGATTGATCGTGACCGCGCGCTGCAAAACCCGCGCGCGGGCAATCCTTCCTGGCGGGAGACATCCTTCGCGCCGCAGACCCAGGAATATGAGGCCGGCACCAGCCATATCGCCATTGTGGATGGCGCAGGCAATGCGCTTTCCATGACGACAACCATTGAAGCGATTTTCGGCGCAAGGCTGATGGTGCGGGGCTTTTTGCTGAATAACCAACTGACTGATTTCAGCTTCGCGCCGGAAGCCAATGGCCGGCCCATCGCCAATCGGGTGGAGGCGGGCAAAAGGCCGCGGTCATCCATGGCGCCTTCCATTGTGCTGGATGGCGCGGGCGGGCTTCATGCCGTGGTGGGCTCCCCAGGTGGGCCGCGCATTATTGGCTTTGTGGCGAAAACCCTGGTGGCGCTGCTGGATTGGGGGATGAGCCCCGAAGAAGCCCTGGCGCTGCCCCATATCGGCACCATGGGCGGGCCGGTGGAGCTGGAACAGGGCACGCCCGCCGCCACCCTGGCGCCGGCGTTGCGTGCCCGAGGCCATGAAGCCACGATCCGGGAGATGATTTCCGGCCTGCAAGTGATCCGTGTGACCAATGGCGGGCTGGTCGGCGCTTCGGACCCGCGGCGGGAAGGTGTGGCGCGCGGGGATTGAATGGGTTTACCCGCGCCATCGGAAATGCATGTTATATGTCAGTCTGAAATGATGCTTTTGGGGTGTTCATGATCAGAAAGGCCGTGATTCTGGCCGGCGGACGCGGCACACGGCTCGGCGCCGAAACGCAGCTTCGCCCGAAGCCCATGGTGGAAATCGGCGGGCGGCCCATCCTGTGGCACATCATGAAGCTCTATGCCGCGCATGGCATCAGGGATTTCGTGATCTGCCTTGGCTATAAGGGTGATCAGATCAAGGAATATTTCCTGAACTATCGCCGGCATTCATCGGATCTGACGCTTGACCTTGCGACCGGCACCGCAACCTGGCTGACCCCACCCGCCGAGGATTGGCGCGTGAGCCTGGTGGACACGGGGGAGGATACGCAAACCGGCGGGCGGCTTGGCCGCGTGGCGGCGCATCTGCGGGGTGAGGAAGGCTTTTGCCTTACTTATGGTGATGGCGTTTCGGATGTGGATATCGGGGCGCTGATTGCCTTCCATCGCGCGCATGGCCGCGATGCCTCGGTGACCGCCGTGGTGCCGCCGGGGCGCTTTGGCGCGCTGGAACGGGAAGGCAATACGGTGCGCGCCTTTACCGAAAAGCCGCCCGGTGATGGTGCCACCATCAATGGCGGGTTCTTCGTGCTCTCGCCCCGCGTGCTGGACCGCATTGATGGCGATGATTGCGTCTGGGAACAGGCGCCTTTGCGAGGCCTGGCGGCGGATGATCAGCTGCGCGCCTTTGACCATCGCGGCTTCTGGCACCCGATGGACACGCCGCGCGACCGCGATGTGCTGGAAGGGTTGTGGCAGAGCGGTGCGGCGCCCTGGAAGAAGTGGTGATGCGCCAGCCTTTGGCTGATTTCTGGCGCGGCAAGCGCGTGCTGCTGACCGGCCATACCGGCTTCAAGGGCGCTTGGCTTGCGCTGCTGCTGGAAAGGCTGGGGGCGGAGGTGACGGGCTTCGCGCTCGCGCCGGAAGCTGGCCCCTCAGCCTTCGCCGCGCTGCGGCCCGGCCTTGCTTCGCGCATCGGGGATTTGCGCGATGCGGCAGCGGTGCAGGCGGCGGTGCAGGCAGCGCGGCCAGAGATTGTGTTGCATCTGGCAGCGCAAGCCCTGGTCGGGCGCGGCTATCGTGACCCGGAAGGCACTTTCGCCAGCAATGTTTCCGGCACCATCAACCTGATGCAGGCGCTCCGCGGCGCCGGTGTGCGAACAGCGCTGATGATCACCAGCGACAAGGTCTATCGCAACGACAATCAAGGCCGCGCCTTTCGCGAGGATGACGCGCTTGGCGGGCATGATCCCTACAGCGCTTCCAAGGCAGCTTGCGAAATTGCGGTAGCTTCATGGCGGGCGAGTTTCGGTGCAGAGATTGGTGCCATGGCCACAGCGCGCGCCGGCAATGTGATTGGTGGCGGGGATTTCGGTGCCGAAAGGCTGATCCCTGATCTGGTGCGCGCGCGCCTGGCTGGCGAGGCGCTGATCATCCGCCGCCCGGATGCCACGCGCCCTTTCCAGCATGTGCTGGATGTGCTGCGCGGCTATCTGTTGCATGCCGAAGCGCTTTGGCATGGCGCGGCACCGCCCGCGCTGAATTTCGGCCCGCGAGATGCGGAGATTTCCGTCCGGCGCGTGCTGGAACTTTACGAAGCCGCGGCCAAGGCGCCGGTGCAATGGCAGGCCGCCGCCGCGCCGCCCATGGAAGAAGCGCAGCGCCTCGCTTTGGATAGCGGGCTTGCCATGCAAAGCCTTGGCTGGGCGCCGCGCCATGATGCCGCCAGCGCCATTGCCGCCACCGCCCATTGGTATGAAGCCTGGCGTGGCGGCGCGGATGGCCGCGCGCTGGCGCTTACTGAAATTGAGGATGCTCTTTCCCCATGAATGCTGCCGCGCTTTGCCGCCCCATCTCTGGCTGCCGCGCCTGTGGCGGCGCGATCAGCGCCATGTTTTGCGATTTGGGCGCGACACCTCTAGCGAATGATTATCCACCGCCTGGGTCTCAGCCACTGCCGCGCTACCCTCTGGCCGCCGTGGTTTGCGGCACGTGTCGCATGGTGCAATTGGACCATGTGGTGGAAGCCGAGGCGATCTTCACCGACTACGCCTATTTCTC
>JBIKXA010000085.1:0-15644 GCA_044356015.1 Roseomonas sp. | reverse complement strand
GAAATCACGGCCGCCATCACGCCCATCGCCGCCGCTTGGGGGCAGCGTGTGGTACAGCAGGCCCTCACCAAGCACCGTGACGCGCTTCGGCAACGCGGCTTGCCGCTCTAGTTCTTAGGATTGTGCCATGTTGAACGAACCAGCCTTTGTTACGCATTACCAAGCCGAATCCGCGCGCCTTTCGCGTGAGGCGCATCTGGACCTGACCGAACATGATGCCTGCGGTGTTGGCCTTGTCGCCGCGCTGGATGGCAAGCCTCGGCGAGAGGTTGTGCAGGCCGGTATTGATGCTTTGCGTGCCGTTTGGCATCGCGGTGCGGTGGATGCTGATGGCAAGACCGGCGATGGTGCGGGCATTCACATTGAAATCCCGCAGGATTTCTTCGCCGCCGTGGTGGAACGCGGTGGCGATAGGCTCCGCCCCGGGCGCATTGCGGTCGGCCAGGTGTTTTTGCCGAAATCCGATCTGGGCGCGCAGGAACGCTGCCGGCAGATTGTGGAAACCGAAATCCTCAATGCCGGCTATGCCATTTATGGCTGGCGGCAAGTGCCGATCAATGTCGCCTGCATCGGCGAAAAGGCCAATGCGACGCGGCCCGAGATTGAGCAAATCCTGATCCATGACCCGGAACAGCGCGATATCAGCACGGTTGAACGCGACATGTATGTCATCCGTCGCCGGATCGAAAAGCAGGCCATCGCGGCACAGATTGCGGAGCTTTATCTGTGTTCTCTGTCAGCGCGGTCCATCATCTACAAGGGCATGTTCCTCGCGGAAGCGCTGACGGAATTCTATCCGGATTTGTTGGATGAGCGTTTTGTCAGCCGCTTTGCCATTTATCATCAGCGCTATTCCACCAATACCTTTCCCACCTGGCGCCTGGCGCAACCCTTCCGCACGCTGGCGCATAATGGCGAAATCAATACGCTGCATGGCAATGTGAATTGGATGAAGTCGCATGAAACGCGGCTTTCCCACCCGCTGCTTGATCCTTTCATGGATGATATCAAGCCCGTGGTGCAGGCGGGAGGTTCGGATACGGCAACGCTTGATAATGTGTTTGAACTGCTGGTGCGCGCGGGCCGCGATGCACCCATGGCCAAGGCGCTGTTGATCCCCGAAAGCCTCGGCAATAACGCCACCATGCCGCCCGCGCATCGTGATCTTTTCCTGTACTGCAATGCCGTGATGGAACCCTGGGATGGCCCGGCGGCGATTTGCGCCACCGATGGGCGCTGGGTGGTCGCAGGGCTGGACCGCAATGGCCTGCGTCCCCTGCGCTATACCATCACGCAATCCGATTTGCTGATTGTCGGTTCCGAAACCGGCATGGTGAAAATCGCCGAGGATCAGGTGGCGAAAAAGGGCCGCGTTGGCCCCGGCCAGTGCATCGGCGTTGATCTGGATGAAGGCCGCTTCTTTGAAGATACGGCGCTGAAGGATTTGATTTCCGCGCGCAAGCCCTTCGGCCAATGGACCGCGCGCACCACGCGCATTGATGAGATTGTGAAGGCCGAAGCCGATGAACGCGCCAATCTGACCGGTGAGGATTTGCGTCGCCGGCAGCTTTCTGTTGGCTATACCTTGGAAGAATTGGAATCCATCCTGCACCCCATGGTGGAAGATGCCAATGAGGCCGTGGGTTCCATGGGTGATGACACGCCCATCGCCGTGCTGTCAGACCAATATCGCGGCCTGCATCATTTCTTCCGCCAGGCCTTCAGCCAGGTGACCAATCCGCCGATTGACAGCCTGCGTGAAACGCGGGTGATGACGCTGAAGACCAGGCTCGGCAATCTTGGCAATATCCTGGATGAAGACCCAACCCAGTGCGACATGCTGATGCTGGATAGCCCGGTTCTGTCCAATGCTGAGTTTGACGCCATGCGCGCCTATATGGGTGCCACCGCTTGCGTGGTGGATTGCACCTTTCCTGTCGCGGAAGGTGAAGCAGGGCTGCGCCGCCACATTGAACGCATCCGCCGCGAAGCGGAAGAAGGTGTGCGTTCCGGCTGCGCCCATGTGATCCTGACGGATGAGGCGCAATGCGCCGAACGCGCTGTGATTCCCATGATCCTTTCCGTGGGCGCGGTGCAGACGCATCTGGTGAAGAATGGGCTGCGCACCTTCACCTCGCTCAATGTCCGTGTCGCGGAAAGCCTTGATGTGCATTATGTCGCGGTGCTGATCGGCGCAGGGGCGACGACGGTCAATGCCTATCTGGCGCAGGAAAGCATTGCGGATCGGCATCGGCGCGGCTTGTTCGGCGCCATGTCGCTGCGGGAAGCGGTTGGGCGCTACAAGAAGGCGGTGGATAAGGGCCTGCTCAAGATCATGTCCAAGATGGGGATTGGCGTTTTGTCATCCTATCGCGGCGGCATGAATTTCGAGGCGATCGGCCTTTCCCGTGCGCTGGTGGCGGAGTTCTTCCCCGGCACGCCTTCACGCATTTCCGGCATTGGTCTTTCCGGCATTGCGCGCCGCGTGCTTGCCTTGCATAGCAAGGCCTGGGCGGAAGGGGCGGTAACGCTGCCGATTGGCGGGCTTTACAAGCTGCGTCGCCGTGGCGAAGCGCATGCTTTCGATGGCAACCTGATCCACACGCTGCAAAGCGCGGTGGAATCCGAAAGCTACCAAACCTTCAAGCGCTATTCGGATGCGGTGCGGCGCCTGCCGCCGGTTGCCTTGCGCGATTTGCTCGATTTCCGGCTGGAAGGCCGCACGCCGATTGCCTTGGAAGAAGTGGAAAGCATCACGGAAATCCGCAAGCGCCTGGTGGCACCTGGAATATCGCTCGGTGCGCTCAGCCCCGAAGCGCATGAAACGCTTTCCATCGCCATGAACCGCATCGGTGCGCGGAGTGATTCCGGCGAAGGCGGTGAAGACCCCGCCCGTGCCAAGCCGCGCGCCAATGGCGATAACGCTAATTCCGCGATCAAGCAGATTGCCTCTGGCCGCTTTGGCGTGACGGCGGAATATCTGAACAATTGCCGCGAAATCGAAATCAAGGTCGCGCAAGGTGCGAAGCCTGGTGAGGGCGGGCAATTGCCCGGTTTCAAGGTGACAGGGCTGATTGCGAAGCTCCGCCATTCCACGCCGGGGGTGATGCTGATCAGCCCGCCGCCGCATCATGACATTTATTCCATCGAAGATTTGGCGCAGCTGATCTATGATCTGAAGCAGATCAATCCTGAAGCCACGGTTTGCGTGAAGCTGGTGAGCCGTTCGGGCATTGGCACCATTGCCGCGGGTGTTGCGAAGGCCAAGGCAGATGCGATTCTGGTTTCCGGCCATTCCGGCGGCACCGGTGCCTCGCCGCAATCTTCCATCAAATATGCCGGCCTGCCCTGGGAAATGGGGCTGTCGGAGACGCATCAGGTTTTGTTGCTCAATCGCTTGAGGCACCGCGTAAAGCTGCGCACCGATGGTGGCATCAAGACTGGGCGCGATGTGGTGATTGCCGCCATGCTGGGCGCCGAGGAATTCGGCATTGGCACGGCATCCCTGGTGGCGATGGGCTGCATCATGGTCCGCCAATGCCATTCCAATACCTGCCCGGTTGGCGTCTGCACGCAGGATGAGGCTTTGCGCGCCAAATTCGCTGGCAGCCCTGAGAAGGTGATCAATCTTTTCTCCTTCGTCGCGGAAGAAGTACGCGAAATCCTCGCCAGCCTCGGCATGCGGAAGCTGACCGATGTGATTGGCCGCACCGATCTGCTGCAGCAGGTCAGCCGCGGGTCTGAGGATTTGGACGACCTCGATCTCAACCCGCTGCTGGTGCAGGCCGATGCGGGCCCCTATCCCGCCTATTGCACCTTGGAAGGCCGCAATGAGGTGCCGGAGACTTTGGATGCCGAGATGATCCGCGATGCGGATGCGCTGTTCCGCCATGGTGAGAAGATGCAGTTGCAATACAATATCCGCAACACGCATCGCGCCATTGGCACCAAGGTATCGTCGCGCATCGTGCGGCAATTCGGCATGACAGGGCTGCAAGCCGGGCATTTGACCGTGCGGCTGCGTGGCAGTGCCGGGCAATCACTCGGCGCCTTTGGCGTGCGCGGCTTGAAGCTGGAGGTTTTTGGCGATGCCAATGATTATGTCGGCAAGGGGCTTTCTGGCGCTTCGATTGTGGTGCGCCCCGCGCCTTCATCCAACCTGATCTCCCATGAAAATACCATCATTGGGAACACGGTGCTTTACGGCGCTACGGCTGGGGAGCTTTTCGCCGCCGGCCAGGCGGGTGAGCGTTTCGCCGTGCGCAATTCCGGCGCGACTGCCGTGGTGGAAGGCTGCGGCGCCAATGGCTGCGAATATATGACCGGCGGGACGGTGGTGATATTGGGCGCGGTTGGCGATAATTACGGCGCAGGTTTCACCGGCGGCCAGGCCTTCATCTATGATGCGGATGGCAGTTTCGAAAAGCGCATCAATCCGGAAACACTGCTCTGGTCGCGCCTCGCGCATCCGTATTGGGAAGAGGCGCTGCGGGATTTGATCGCGCGCCATGTGGCGGAAACCGGCAGTCGCTTTGCCGCCCGGCTTCTGAATGAATGGGCGACAGAACGCGGGCGCTTCTGGCATGTGGTGCCGAAGGAATATGCGCAATATCTGCCGGTGCCGATGGGCGAAGCGCCGGCCATCGCGGCGGAATGAGCAGCGCCATGAACCTGGACCAACTGCGCCATTATCAAAGCAGGCTGGCCTATGAGATGGATTCCTGGGACCTGCATGTTGCAATCAGCAATGGTGAACCCTTCGTGGTGGTGGACGGCCGGTCAGAAGCGGCCTTTGCGCAGGAACATATCCCCGGCGCCATCAACCTGCCGCATCGCGGGATTTGCACCCTCAGCACCGAGGCTTTGGACAAGTCAAAGACCTATATCTGCTATTGCGATGGCATTGGCTGCAACGCTTCAACCAAGACGGCGCTGAAATTGCTGACGCTCGGCTTTCAGGTGCGCGAATTGATCGGTGGCTTGGATTGGTGGAAGCGCGATGGCTACCAGACCGCGGGCGTTGAAGGCCGCGCCGGTACCCCGCTTGGCTGCGGGTGCTGAAAGCCTTATCGCTGCTCTGCCCGCCAGCGCGCCCAGGGCGCGATATCCGGCAGGCGCTGCGGCGCGGTTGCGGGCCCAGAAAAACGCAGGCCAATCTCAGGCGCTTCGGCCCCTGGTGAGCGCAATGCAAAGCCGATATCGAGTGTTGCCCGCGGCAAATCCACGGAACCTGTGACGCGGGCCGAAACGCCGCCCTCGGCCGCCAAACGCATTTCCTGCAGCGCAAGCCGCCCTGCGCTGATCTGCCAGCCACCTTCCAGCCGTTCCACCGCCGTGGCACCGCCAATCAGGGCGCGGCGCAAAGCTGTCTCTGCCGACGCAGCATCCGAAAGGCCCGCCGCAGCAAAGGCATCGCGCAGCGCAAGGCCCGCCACCACCCCATCCGCCAGCAAGAAGCGTCCGGAGCCTTCCAGGGAAGACAGCATCACCGCAGGCGCATGGCCTGAAGCAGCCAAGCGTCCAGCCGCTTCAACCCGGCCTGCCGCCAGATCAAGCGGCAAATCGAAGATCGGATGCGCCAGGGTTGCGCTGGTAATCTCAAAACTACCTTCCAGCCGCGGAGGCTCGGCAGCGGCATCCAGAAGGCCCTTGCCTTCCATCACCCCGCCGGCGAAGCCAGTGCGGAACGCGTCCAGCGTGATCCGGCCATTCTCGAGCGTCACTTCGGCTTGTGCATTTTCCACCGGCGGCAGCCCGGAAACCATGATACGCGCGGCGCTGAGCGTGAGGCTGCCATCCAAACCCACCAAAAGGGCCAAGGGGAGTGGTTCCTGATCGGTTAGCGCAGGCGCGGGCAAGGCCAGGTTTTCGGCTGCAAGCGACAAGGTCAGCTTGGGCCGTGCGCCATTTGCTTCCAGCCGTGCCTCACCTGTAGCGCGTGTTTCCGCGGCAACCAGGGTGAAGGAAGGCAGGGTGATGACACCCCCTTCCAGCGCCATGCGCGCAATAAGGGAGGCCGAGCCTTCACCCATCCAGGCAGGTTCCTCGCGGCCAAAAATTTGACTGTAAAACCGCGCCGCACTTGGGTGGCGGAAGGTCAGGCTGCCTTCACCGCGCGCCCTGGGCAGATCAAGCACCGCATTGGCATCAAGCCGCGCATCTTCCAACAGGGCCTCGGCAACAAGGCTCAGCGCCTCAGCGCTGCCATTGCCGCGCAGGCGAAGTCTGGCCGGCAGCGCGGCGAGCCCCGCCGGGAGGGGCAGGGCTTGCAGCAGCAACGCCGGCAAGGCGTTTGCCATGGGGGCGGAAATTTCCAGCGCGGCATCGGCAAGGCTTGGCGTGGCGCCAAGGCCAATCCCGCCCGAGGCAGAGATACTGGTGCTGCCCTGGCGCGCGGAGAAGCGCTGTATGGCAAGCCTGCCGGCATCAAGCGTGGCGTCCAAGGCCACTGCTTCCAGCGCCTGACCCTGCCATTCCAGCCGGCCAGCGGTCAGGCGCAGATTGGCGTCAAAGCCTTGCAGCGCTTCATACGCTGCCGGCCAGCCCAGCTTTTCCGAAACCAGGCCATCCAAAGCCAGCGCATCAATCGACAGCCCAAGCCCGAGTGCAGGCCGCGCACCCAGCCGCAAAGCGCCGCCCCCGGCATAGCGCCCGCCATCCAGCAGCAGGGAAAATTCCGGCGCTTCGATCAGGCCGGGTTCCAGTATCAACCGCCCACGGCCTTCAAAACGCCGCAGCCTTGCGGGGTCCGGCGCTGCAACCGTGAAGCCGAAAGCCGCAAGACTATCGCGCAGGCTGGGGCCGGAAACATTCAGCGCCAATTCCAGCCTTTCGCCAAGTGTGGCACCGCGCGCTTCAAGCTCAGCCTCACCGGGCAGAAGCGCGGCGATATCCGTCAGCATGATGCGGGCGCCTTCACGCGCGATGCCGGCCTTGAAGCGGCGCAATTCATGCCCCTGCCAGCGCGCCGATTCGGCAGCGATATCCAGCACGATCGGGAAGGGCCAATCACGCGCACCACGCATGGCGGCGATCCAGGGGTCAAGATCAAGCCGGTTCATGCTGACGGCCAGATCCATTTTCGCATCCGGCGTCAGTTGGATTTCCGCTGCCGTGCGACCCGTGCCGCCATCAAATTCAACCGCCAGATCGGGCGTGATGATGCGGTCCTCACTGGCGCGAATGCGGCCTGTGATTCGGAAGGGCAGCGCGGGCGCGGGCAGAAAGGCCGAAAGATAAGCGCCAGAGGCTTCAACCCGCCCTTCATAGCCGCCTTCCGCCAGCAAGGTGCCGCGCGTGACCAGCGCCGCGCCCTGGCCATTCAGCCGCAATTCCAAAGTGCCAATGCCATCATAGCCAGGCCGGCCGAGCACGGCCTGGAAGCGCGCCTCGGCCCCTGCGCGCATAAAACTGCCTTCCAGGCGCACCGCATCCAGCGGACCGGGCGCGACCAGCCGCGCGGCGACATTTTCCAGTGCCACCTCACCTACCGTCACGCGGCTTTCTTCAATCCGCGCGGCGAAATCCGAAAGCCAGGGCGGCGGGCGGAGCGCTCCGGCGGCGGGTAGCGGCCAGGGCAGGCGGATATCAGCACCCACCAGCACCAGATCGCGCGCTTCAAGCCGCCCCAGGATCAGCGGCAGCAGGCCAAGCTTCAGGCGTAGCGTTTGCGCCTTGACGCCAAGCCCGCCTTCCTCCTGCCCCAGCCGCACCTCATCCGCCTCAATGACGGGCTGAGGCAGCAGGGCAACACGCAGCGGCCCCTGGAGTGCGACAGGCCGCCCCAGCCGTTCCTCTGCCAGCGCCGCGAGCCGATTGCGCTGCCCTTCCCAGGAAATCAGGCGCGGCCCGATCCAGACCGCCGCAAGCGCGATCCCGGCGAAAAGAAAAGCGAAAAGGCCGCGGCGCGATTTCAGCTTGTCGCCCCCCAGCCACCGCCGCCCGGCGTTTCAATGCCGAGCACTTCCCCGGCGGCCAAATGCGCCGAATCGCTCCCCTTCAGCCATTGCACGCTGCCATCGGCGCGTTCCACCCATTGCCGCCCGGCCGCGCCATCGGCACCGCCTTGCAGCCCATGTGGCGGGACATTGCGGCGGGACGCGACAATCACCGCTTCCATCGGATGTAGGAAGCGAATGCGCCGGCGAGAGCCATCACCGCCACGCCAGCGCCCTGCCCCGCCTGAGCCGCGCCTGATGGCAAATTCCTCAAGCCGCACTGGGTAGCGGAGTTCCAGAATCTCCGGATCGGTCATGCGCGTATTGGTCATGTGGGTTTGCACTGGGCCCGCGCCATTGAAGCCTGGCCCTGCGCCTATGCCGCCGCAGATGGTTTCATAATATTGGTAGCGCGCATCGCCAAAAAGCAGGTTGTTCATGGTGGCCTGGGCCGAGGCACAGGCACCAAGGGCGGCGAGCAAAGCATTGCAGGTCATTTGGCTGACCTCGGTATTGCCGGCGACCACGGCGGCGCCGGGGCGCGGCGACAGGAAAGTTCCTTCTGGGATCACGATTTCCAACGGTTTCAGGCAGCCATCATTGAGCGGAATATCCTCACCTACTAAACACCGGAAGCAATAAAGCACGACGGCGCGGCACACTGCCGATGGCGCGTTGAAATTGCTTGGGCGTTGCGGGCCGGTGCCGGTGAAATCAATCACTGCCTTGCGCGCGGCGCGGTCAACGCGGATGGCAACCTTCAAGGGCGTTCCATCATCAATGCTGGTTTCAAAATGGCCATCAGGAAGTTTGGCCAATACGCGGCGCACGCTTTCTTCGGCATTGTCCATCACATGCCGCATATAGGCGCTGACGGTGGCAAGCCCGTAATCGGCAATGGCGCGGCGCAATTCCTGCACGCCTTTTTCATTGGCGGCGATTTGTGCCTTGATATCGGCCACATTCACATCCGGGCTGCGCGCCGGGTAGCGTGCGCCGGCCAGCACGGCGCGAAATTCCGCTTCACGGAAATGCCCGCCATCCACCAGCAGGAAATCATCAATCACCACGCCTTCTTCTTCCAGCCTGCGCGATAGCGGCGGCGTGGAACCGGGCGTGAGGCCACCAATATCGGCGTGATGCCCGCGTGAGCCGACGAAGAAAATGATCTTGCTGCCCGCCGCATCAAATACCGGCGTGATGACGGTGACATCGGGCAGATGCGTGCCGCCATTATAGGGGTTGTTGAGCGCCACCACATCGCCGGGCTTGAGCGAAGTGCCGCGTGTGCGAATGACCGTGCGCACGCTTTCGCCCATGGCGCCCAGATGCACCGGCACATGCGGCGCATTGGCAATCAGCGCGCCGGTGGCATCGAAAATGGCGCAGGAGAAATCAAGCCTTTCCTTGATATTCACTGAAAGGCTGGTGTTTTGCAGTACGGCGCCGGTCTGTTCGGCGATGCTCATGAACAGGTTGTTGAACAATTCCAGCATGACCGGATCGGGCTGATCCGCCGAGGCAATATCAGCAGCGCGGGCGCGCGGTGTGACGCGGCGCAGCACGAGATGATTGCGCGCGGTGACCTCCGCTTCCCAGCCGGGTTCCACCACGGTGGTGGCATTGGCTTCGCGCAGCAAGGCGGGACCGGCGATGCGATCCCCGGCGCGGAGTGTTTCTCGATCATGCACCGGGGCGGCATGGGCGGCGCCATTGGTGAAAAGGGATACGCTATCCAAAGGCTGCGGCACTTCACCGGTGGCGCGCGGCCGCAGGGCCGCTTCGCGCACTTCTTCGCCGGGGGCGGTGATTTCGGCGATGCAGGCTTCCACAATCACCTGGCGTTCCGGTGTGGCGAAGCCGAAGCGGCGGCGATGCGCTTCGGTGAAGGCCGCCAGCACTTCCTGATGCGCGCCAAAAGCAACGGGCAGGAAGGTATCCGTGCCGGCATAGCGCAAATGCAGCCGGCGTGCCGCTTGCAGGCGTGCGGGATCGGCGCCCTGGCGGGCAAGTTCTTCGCGCCCTGCCGCTTCCAGCGCCGCAAGCCGCGTGGTGAGATCGCCGATGGCATCAGCGGTAAAGGGCGCTTCCACCGCGGCTTCGCGGATCACCGCCTGATCCGCCAAGCCCATGCCATAGGCAGAAAGAACGCCCGCAAAGGGATGGATGAACACGGTTTCCATGCCGAGTTCATCTGCGACCAGACAGGCATGTTGCCCGCCCGCGCCGCCGAAGCATTGCAGCGCGAAGCGTGTCGCGTCATGGCCCTTCTGGATGGAAACCTGCTTGATGGCATTGGCCATATTCGCCACGGCCACGCGCAAAAACCCTTCCGCCACGGCGCGCGGATCGGGTGCGGGCTTGCCCTGCGCCTTGCCGATTTCGGCGGCGAGGACCGTGAATTTCTCCGCGACAATCGCCGCATCCAAGGGCTGATCACCATTGGGGCCGAAGATTGCCGGGAAATGATGCGGCTGGATCTTGCCCACCATCACATTCGCATCCGTGACGGTCAGTGGCCCGCCGCGCCGATAACAGGCAGGGCCAGGCACGGCGCCGGCGGAATCAGGCCCCACACGGAAACGCGCGCCATCGAAATGCAGAATGGAACCGCCACCGGCAGCGACCGTATTGATCGCCATCATGGGTGCGCGCATGCGCACGCCCGCGACTTCGGTTTCAAACGCGCGCTCAAAAGCGCCGGCGTAAAGCGCGACATCGGTGGAGGTGCCGCCCATGTCAAAGCCGATGATCCGGTCAAACCCGCCCATGGCCGCCGTGCGCGCCGCGCCGACAATGCCGCCAGCGGGGCCAGACAGGATCGCATCCTTTCCCTGGAAATGCCCGGCTTCGGTCAGCCCACCGCTCGATTGCATGAAATAGAGCCGCACACCCGGCAATTCCGCCGCCACCTGATCCACATAGCGGCGCAGAATGGGCGAGAGATACGCATCCACCACGGTCGTATCCCCGCGCGGCACAATACGCGGCAGGGGGCTCGCGCGATGGCTGAGCGAGATTTGCGTAAAGCCAACCTCGCGCGCAATCGCACCAAGCCGTTCTTCATGCGCGGGATAAGCCCAGGCATGCATCATCAGAATCGCAACCGCGCGCAAACCTTCCTGATAGGCAGCGCGCAAGGCATCCCGCGCGCCAGCTTCATCAAGCGGTTCCAATTCCGTGCCATCCACCGCGACACGCCCGCCGATTTCAACGGCGCGTTCATGCAGCAATTCCGGTAGGCGCACATCAAGGTCGAACAGCCGGGGCCGCGCCTGATTGCCGATGCGCAGCAGATCAGCAAAGCCGCGATTGACCAGCAGCAAAACGCGCTCACCCTTCCGTTCCAGAAGCGCATTGGTGGCAACCGTGGTGCCCATCTTCACCGCTTCGATCAGCCCGGGCGGAATGGGCGCACCTTCCGCCAGGCCCAGGCATTGCCGAATGCCCGCAACGGCAGCGTCCTTGTAGCGTTCCGGGTTTTCCGACAGCAGCTTCAGCGTGGAAAGCCGCCCGGCCGGATCGCGCGCGACGATATCGGTGAAGGTGCCGCCACGATCAATCCAGAATTGCCACGCTGACATGCGAAACCCTTGGGCCAAAAACAAAACGAAGCAGAAGGCTCTAAAGCATTATCCGGCCAAGTGAAATCGCCCTAGAGCATGTTGCGTTCACATGGGTTCACGCAACCCGCTCTACGTCGTTGTTTTACGAGCATCTTCACCCGTTCAGATTTGCCATCTGAACGGGATCTGCTCTAGAGCCCCGCATCCGCAGGCACCATCACCCGCCCCGCTTCATCCACCCGCGCCGGCACAGCTTCCAAAGCCTCCCCATAGCAGGGGCCGGAGACGCATTCGCCCGAGTCGATCTCAAACCGCGCGCCATGGGCGGAACAGAGAATGTGCTGCCGCTTGGCATCCAGAAAGCGATCGGGCACTGGGTCCAAAGGCAGGCCGATATGCGGGCAGGAATTCACATAGACCCACACGCGTTCCCCGCGCCGCACGGCAAATAGCCCCATGAAGGCGCCGGGCGCCGCTGGAAAGCCCTTGGACCCGCCATCGGGGATATCCTCAAGCGCGCAAAGCGCGCGTTCAGCCTGGCTCATTTGCCTGCCCAGCCGCCCATGCGGGCAATCACCGCCCAATGCTTGGGCGCAATCGGCATCACGGAAAGCCTTGATTGCCGGATCAACGCCACCTCCGCCAAGGCCGGCTCAGCCTTGATGGCGGCCAGCCCCACCGGCTTTGGCATCGCCCCCACCGCGCGCATATCAACGCAGACCCAGGAGGAGCCTTCTTCGGCGGTCGGGTCCGGATAGGCTTCGCGCACCACCTCCACCACGCCCACAACTTCCTTGCCGATATTGGAATGGTAGAAAAACGCCAGATCGCCCTTTTTCATCGCCATCAGGTTCTTTTTGGCGAGGTGATTGCGCACGCCCGTCCAGGGCTCCATGCCATTGGCCACTTGCTGATCCCAGGAAAAGGCATCGGGTTCGGATTTCACCAGCCAGCGGGCAAGGGGCGCTTTGGGTGTGGCGGCTGGCATGGCGTGATGGTTTCCCCCTTCTGCCCCGGCGGGGGCGTGCCCCGATCAGGTAACGCCAGATGCGCCGCGCTTCAATAAGCCCCCAGCGTCGCTTTTCGAGATGGGGGGACTCCCTTGGCGAAGGGCCGCCCCCTATGTGTTGGCAATGAGGAGGCAGGCGGGTGATTCCACCCGCCGAATAACTAGGCTAGTCTGACCATGTGGACGCCAGAATGACAGCCAAAGCTGACAGCAGCCCGAGCGGTGCCGCCCCTGGCGCGCGCTCTCTGCATCGTTTTGCCAATCCGGGGCGCTTCCTGCGCGGCTCGGCGCAGGTGCAGGTTTGGCTTTGGGCCGCGGCGGCCTTGGTGTTGGGCGCGGGGCTGATTTGGGGCCTGTTCTTGTCCCCGGCGGATTGGCAGCAGGGTGAGACGGTGCGCATCATGTATGTGCATGTGCCGATGGCCTGGCTTGCCATGGGCGGCTACACGGCGCTGGCGGCGGCTTCCATCATGTCCTTGATCTGGCGCCATCCGCTTGCGGATCTTTTCGCCCGCGAATTATCGCCGGTGGGGGCTTTGGTCACGGCGCTTTGCCTTGCCACCGGCAGCCTTTGGGGCCGGCCCATGTGGGGCACCTGGTGGGTTTGGGATGCGCGGCTCACTTCCGTTTTGGTGCTGTTTTTCCTCTGGCTGGGGCATGCTGCGCTGACGCGCGCTTTTGAGGATCAGGAACGCGGCGCGCGGGTTGGCGCGATCCTGGCTTTGGTCGGCATTGTGAATATCCCAATCGTCAAATTCAGCGTGGATTGGTGGAATACCTTGCATCAGCCGGCTTCCGTCACGCGCTTCGATGCGCCGGGGATGCATGTGGATATCCTTTACCCCTTACTGACATGCGCGCTTGGCTTTTCGCTGCTGTTCGGCGCCGTGGTGCTGGCGCGCACACGCGCTGCGGTGATGGAACGGCGCATCCGCGCCCTGCAATTGGCCCGCGCGCGGCGCGAGGAGGCTTTGGGCGCATGAGCCATACATTCTTCATCATCGCATCCTATGCGCTGGTCCTGCTTGGCTTCGGTGCTTTGGTTTTGGATGCGGCGCGGCGCCATGCGGCGGCGAAGCGCCTGCTGGCGGAATTGGACCCGCGCGGAGACCGGCCATGACTCGCAAAAAGCGCCGGCTTTACATTCTGCTGCTGTGCGGCCTTGGCCTTGGCAGCGCGACCGCGCTGACGCTGACCGCATTCCAGGATAATCTGGTGTTCTTCCGCTCCCCTTCGGACATCATGCGCGAAGCGCCGCCGGCCAATCGCGCCTTTCGCCTGGGTGGGCTGGTGGAAGCGGGTAGCCTGGAACGCGGGACGGGCGCGGATGGCCGGCCCACCGCCAATTTCCGCGTGACCGATGGCGCGCATGTCATTCGCGTCTCCTACGCCGGCGTGCTGCCGGATTTGTTCCGCGAAGGGCAGGGCGTGGTCACACTCGGCACGATGCAGCCCGATGGGGTTTTCCGCGCCAAGGAAGTGCTGGCGCGGCATGATGAAACCTATATGCCGCCGGAAGTGGCCGATGCGCTGAAGCGGGCCGGCCATTGGAACCCGGCAGAGGGTGCCCCACCGCCCCCGGCGGAATGGAACACCGCACCAAGGAGAGGCGGATGATCGGCGAAATTGGCCATTTTGCATTGGCGCTTGGCTGCATTCTGGCCCTGGCGCAATCCATCTTTCCGCTGATTGGCGCGCATCGCGCTGATGCCCGGCTGATGGCTTTGGCCGCGCCTTTGGCAGTGGCGCAGCTGATCGCGATTGCGGCTGCTTTCGCGGCTTTGCTTTGGGCCTTTGCGGTGAATGACACCACGGTTTCGAATGTGGTGATGAATAGCCATTCGGCGAAGCCGCTGATCTATAAGTTCTCAGGCGCCTGGGGCAATCATGAAGGGTCCATGGTGCTTTGGGTGCTGATCCTTGCCCTTTGTGGCGGCGCGGTTGCGGGCTTCGGGCGGGATTTGCCAAGCGCGCTTCAGGCGCGGGTTATCGGCGTTTTGGGCCTGATCGCGGCAGGCTTTCTGGGCTTCATCATCTTCACCTCAAACCCGTTTGAACGGGTCTGGCCGCCGCCCATGGATGGGGAAGGGCTCAACCCTCTGCTGCAAGACCTTGGCTTGGCGCTGCATCCGCCGATGCTCTACCTTGGTTATGTCGGTTACGCGGTGACGTTTGCCTTTGCGGTGGCGGCGCTTTTGGAAGGGCGTGTTGATGCCGCCTGGGGGCGTTGGGTGCGGCCATGGTCGCTGGCGGCCTGGTCCTTTCTGACACTTGGCATCGCGCTTGGGTCCTGGTGGGCCTATTACGAATTGGGCTGGGGTGGCTATTGGTTCTGGGACCCGGTGGAAAACGCGTCCCTGCTACCCTGGCTGATTGGCGCGGCCTTGCTGCATTCGGCGATTGTCGTCGAAAAGCGCGAAAGCCTGAAAATCTGGACCGTGCTGCTGGCGATTCTGGCCTTCGCCATGTCGTTGCTCGGCACCTTCCTGGTGCGCTCTGGCGTGCTCAATTCCGTGCATGCCTTCGCCAATGATCCGGCGCGGGGCGTGTTCATTCTTGGATTGCTGATGGCCTATGTCGCCGGCGCTTTGGCCCTGTTTGCGTGGCGCGCACCGAAGCTGGGCGGTACCGGGATTTTCGCGCCAATCTCGCGCGAAGGCGGCTTGGTTTTGAATAATCTGCTGCTCTGTTCCATCACCGCCGTGGTGCTGGTCGGCACGCTTTGGCCGATGTTCGCCGATATTCTGTTCGGCGCGAAAATCACAGTGGGCGCGCCCTTCTTCAATGCGGCCACGGCGCCGCTTGCGATTCCTTTGGTCGCGGCCATGGCGGTGGGGCCCTTGCTCGCCTGGAAGCGGGCCGATCTGGCCGGCGCCTTGCAACGGCTGTGGTGGGTTGGGTTGCTGGCCGTGGCGGCGGCGTTCCTCACGCTGCTGATTGCGGGCTATCATGTTTGGCCGGCGCTTGGCTTTGCCGCCGCCGCCTGGCTGATTGCCGGCGCCGCTGCGGATATTCTGGACCGTGTCGCCGCCTTCCGCCGGCCATCCCAGGCCTGGAACCGCGCCCGCGGCCTGCCGCGCGCCGCCTGGGGCGGGGCGGTGGCCCATGCCGGCGTTGGCGTGATGTTTGCCG
>JBIKXA010000236.1:0-4641 GCA_044356015.1 Roseomonas sp. | reverse complement strand
CCGGTGCCATTCAGGCCAATGACAAGGCCATAACCCACCAGTTGGTTGTCGCGCACACCCTCCATATCCACTATATCCTTGATGCGGATTTGGGCGGTGGCGGGCGGCGCAAGGAAACACACCGCCAGGGCGAGGGCGGTAAGGATTTTTGCGAGCGCTTGCGCTATACGGGTCAAGTTCTGTCTCCGGCGCCACCCCGATCATGGGCGGCGGTCTCTCCGGTTACAGGGCAAGGCCCGTGCCAGGGTTTCGCGGCGTCTTCGCCGAGTCGCGGCGGCAAAACCTGCCGGGTCCCGGCTGAGCCTGCCGGGACAAGGCGGAAGAAGGAGGTCAGATGGTCGTTATCAGGGGCGTGACGGGCGGCACCACTGTGCCGGGGGCGCGATCAACGCGCGGCGCCTCGGGCGGCTTTCGTGTGGGCGGCGGCGCGGAGGAATCACGCGAATCCAATACCAGTACCGGCGTTTCGGCGGCAACCGCGATTGGCCTGCTTCAGGTGCAGGAATCCGCCCCGGCCGGGGAACGCAATGCCCGCGCCTTCCGCCGTGGGGAGGATATGCTGAAGGAACTGAAAGCACTGCAATTGGAATTGCTGGAAGGCCGCGCCGATCCTGCCCGGCTGCAGGAATTGGTCCGGCTGACCGAAGGCGAAAAACCCGCCGACCCAGGCCTGGCTGAGGCGGTGGAGGCCATTGCGCTGCGGGCCAGGTTGGAATTGGCCCGGCGCGGCATCGAAAGCTGAAATCCTCTTTTGTCAGATATTTGTCGCAAATCGCCCCCTGGCGCCCTGCAACAATAGGGTATAGAAGCCCTTCAAGTGACCGAGTCAGGTTTCAGCAAGGAACCACCTCGGAACAAGTGCAAGGCGGGGGAAGAAGAAGATATGTTGGTGACATTGCCGCCCGATTACCGACCCTCGGATTCCGAGGAGTTCATGAATGCGCTCCAGCTTGAGTATTTCAGACAAAAGCTTCTCAGATGGCGGCAGGATTTGGTGCGCGAAGCCGGTGAGACGCTTTCCTCCCTCTCTGAAGGTGGCATCTCGGAAGCGGATCTCGCGGATCGCGCTTCCGTCGAAACCGACCGCGCGCTTGAGTTGCGGACCAGGGATCGGGCGCGGAAATTGATCAACAAGATTGATCAGGCCTTGGATCGGATTGAATACGGCACCTATGGCTATTGCGAAGAAAGCGGGGAGCCGATTTCGCTCCGCCGGCTGGAAGCGCGGCCCATTGCGACCATGACGATCGAGGCGCAGGAACGCCATGAACGCATGGAACGGGTGCATCGCGACGATTGAACGGGCAAGCACCCGCTAAAGGAACCCCACCGGGTCCACATCCACCTGCACCCGGACATTGCCGGGCACATCCACCCGCGCCAGCCACTCGCCCAAAAGCCGCTGCACGCCAATATCGCGCCGCGCCTTGAGCAATAAGCGCCGCCGATGCCGCCCCCGCAGCAAGGCAAGCGGCGCCGGCGCCGGGCCCAGCACCTCGACCCCCTGCCCTGTCGGCGCCGCGCGGCCCAAATCCCGCGCAATGCGATCCGCTGCCTTTTCGTCGGGGGAACTGACGATCAGCGCGGCCAGCCGACCGAAAGGCGGCCAATGCCCAGGCCGCCGCGCCTCGGCCTCGGCGGCCATGAAGGCTTCATATTCGCCAGAAACCAAAGCCTGCATCACCGGATGGTCTGGCGAGAAGCTTTGCAACAAAACGCGCCCCGGATGTTCCGCCCGGCCGGCGCGGCCCCCCACCTGATGCAGTAGCTGCACCGTGCGCTCGGCGGCGCGCAAATCACCGCCGGCGAGGCCCAAATCAGCATCCACCACGCCCACCAGCGTCAGATAGGGAAAATGCCAGCCCTTGGCGACGATTTGCGTGCCGATGATCAGATCAACCTCGCGCTTTTCAATTGCCTCCGCCGCTGCCGCTGCTGCTGCCGGGCCTGGGAGTGTGTCTGATGCCATGACCAGCCGACGCGCTTCGGGGAACAGCGTTGCGGCTTCTTCCAATACACGCTCCACCCCCGGCCCAATCGGCACGGTGCTATGTGGCGCGGCGCAGCTTGGGCAATGGCTGGGCGGCGCCTCCACATGGCCGCAATGGTGGCATTGCAGCCGCCGCGCGGCACGGTGTTCCACCAGCCAGGCAGTGCAATTCGGGCAGCGCAGCCGATGCCCACAGGCGCGGCAGAGCGTGAGTGGCGCATAGCCGCGCCGGTTCAGGAACAGCATGGCCTGTTCACCGCGCCCCAGCGTTTCCGCGACTGCCGCCACCAAGGCAGGACTCAGAAAGCGCCCGCGCGGCGGCGTTTCACGCCTGAGGTCAATCAAGCCAATTTCCGGCATCACCGCACCGCCATGACGCGCGGCGAGGTGGCATTCCGCATAGCGCCCGGCCCGCGCATTGGTGAGTGTTTCAAGCGAAGGTGTGGCGCTGACCAACACGCAAGCGGCATCAGACAAGCGCGCCCGCACCACGGCCATATCGCGGGCGTGATAGATCACGCCGTCTTCTTGCTTGAAGGCGGTTTCATGTTCCTCATCCACCACAATCAGGCCGAGATCGGGAAAGGGCAGAAACAGCGCCGAACGCGCCCCCACCAGTACCGGCGCGCGGCCTTCGGCCACCGCGCGCCAGGTGATGCGCCGCGTGCGGGGCGAAAGTTCTGAATGCCACAGCGCGGGGGCGGTGCCGAAGCGGGCTTGGAAACGGTCCAGCCATTGGGCGGAAAGCGCGATTTCCGGCAGCAGCACCAAGGCCTGACGCCCGGCCTGAAGGGCGGCGGCAATGGCTTCGAAATAAACCTCGGTCTTGCCGGAGCCCGTCACGCCTGAAAGCAGCGTGGTGCCATAGGCATTGCGCGCCACAGCAGTCCGCAAAAGCGTGGCGGCTTCCGCCTGATCAGCATCCAGCACCGGGCCGGGGCGGTCCAGATCGGGCGAGCGGAAATCCTCAAGCGGCGGCAGCAGGCCGGGGGTGAGCAGCCCGGCATCGGCCATGCCGCGCAGCACGGCGGGCGCCACACCGGCTTCGCGGGCCAAATCATCCGGGGCGCGCACCTCCCCTGCTGTAAGGGCAGCCAGCACGCGCTGGCGCGCGGGGGTCAGGCGCGGGGCATCGGGCAAGGGATCGGCGCGGCACCAGCCGGCGCGATGGGGCAGCGCTTCCAGGGCGGCGGGCACGCTCATGGCCATGCGCAACACGGCGCCGCGGGGCGAAAGCGTATAGGCCGCGACCCAATCCACGAAGCGGCGCAGCTTTTCCGGCATGGGTGGGGCTTCCAGCACGGCGGCGATGGGCTTCAGCCGGCGGTCGGGCAAGGCCGAATCGGGTGCCTCATCCCAGACCACGCCAATCACCTGCCGCCCGCCCAGCGGCACGGCGACGAAACTGCCCGGCGGCGGCGCTTCCTCATCCGCCCGGTAATCATAGGCATCAGTCAGCGGCAAGGGCAGCAGCACACGCAAGCGCATGACAGCGCTTGAAGAAATTGTTTCAGGCAACAGGGACTGCTTTCGCGAAGGGGGCGGCATGGGCTATAAAATAAAGCACGCGCGACGGGGAGGCTTGCGCTTTATGCCGCGCGGCGTCATTCCCCGCCAAAGCCTCGTCTTTCGCCATGCAGGATTGGAATTCATGAAGTTCTTTGTTGATACCGCCGAAGTTGCCGAAATCCGCGCCCTGGCCGAATTGGGCATGGTGGATGGGGTCACGACCAATCCTTCGCTGATCGCCAAATCCGGCCGCGACATGAAGCAGGTGATTGCGGAAATCTGCGCCATCACGCCAGGCCCCGTCAGTGCCGAGGTAACTGCGACGGATGCCGCCGGCATGCTGGCCGAAGGGCGCTTTTTGCGCGGCATTGCGCCCAATGTTGCCGTGAAGGTGCCGCTGACGGAAGCCGGGCTGATCGCTTGCCGGACGCTCGCCGCCGAAGGCGCCTTGGTGAATGTCACGCTTTGCTTTTCGCCGGCGCAGGCGCTGCTGGCGGCCAAGGCGGGTGCTGCCTTCATCTCCCCCTTTGTCGGGCGGCTTGATGATATCGCCACCGATGGCATGCGGCTGATTGCGGACATTGTGCAGATATACCGCAATTACCCCAATCTCCGCACCGAGGTTCTGGTGGCTTCCATCCGCCATCCTATCCATCTGGTGGAAAGCGCCAAAATGGGCGCACATGTCGCGACCCTGCCACCCGCCGTGATCCGCCAATTGCTGAAGCATCCGCTGACCGATAAGGGGCTGGAAGCGTTTCTGGCGGATTGGAAAAAGACAGGACAAAGCATCCTGTGAGCGACCCTCCCTCAGACGGGAAGGCCCCAAACGGGCCCTCGGCTGAGGAGGTGGAAGCTTTCTTGCGCGCCCATCCCGGATTTCTCGCAGACCGGCCAGAGCTTTACCGGGCACTGGCGCCGCCGCGGCGCGTGCATGGTGATGGGCTTACCGACCATATGGCGGCGATGCTGGGCGCGGAACGCGAACGCGCCACCGCCCTGGATGCGGAGTTGCGCCTGGCCTTGGATGCGGAACGCGCCGGGCTTGGCCTGGTGTCGCGTGTGCGCCTGGCGGTGCTGGCGCTGATGCGTTCAGACAATGCGCCTGAGACCGTGGCGCAGGAATGGCCCAATCTGCTGGG
>JBIKXA010000235.1:0-4644 GCA_044356015.1 Roseomonas sp. | reverse complement strand
AAAGCGGTTTGCTCGCGGATCGGCTGGCGGCGTTGATGGGTGCGCTGCCCGGGCAGAATTTCACGCCGGAGAATACCAGCACGCAGGAACAGGCCTGGGCAGTGCTGGCGGCAGCACGGCTTGGCCAAGGCATGCGCCCCATCGAAGCCAGCCTGGATGGTGTGGCACTGCCTGCCGCATCCGTGGTTGTGGCGCCGCTTCCCGGCCCGGCGCGTCTGCATAACCGGGGCGCAACCACGGTTTGGCAAATGGTGGCGACCACGGGCATCCCGAGAGAAGCGCAGCCCGCCGCGCGCCAGGGCCTGACAATCCGGCGGCATTTTCATGCCCTGGATGGCAGCGCGCTGAACCTGGATACGCTTCGCGCCGGGGATGGTTTTATTTTGATCCTGGAAGCACGCGCGGATGCCGATGATCGGCATCAATTGCTGCTGCAACAGGGCTTGCCGGCAGGATGGGAAATCACTGGCCGCTTCGGCGCCGGTGAGGTTTCCGGCCTGCCCTGGCTCGGCGCGCTGACGGCCATTGATAGCCAGCCCGCCTTGGATGATCGTTTCGCGGCCGCGGTGACCTTGGAAGGGGAAAACCGCATGGCGCGCATTGCCATACGGTTGCGGGCCGTCACAGCGGGCAGCTTCGAATTGCCGGGGGCCGAAGCGCGGGACATGTACCGCCCTGCCCTTTTCGCCCGTCAGAACACCGGAAGGATCACAATCCTGCCGTGATGCTTCCATCAGGCACTGACGCCCCGCACAAGCAGCAGCAAGATGCGCCCCTTCACCGCCAATCGCGACCCGCAGCACTTCGACCCTTACAAGAATTTCAGGTTCTTGGTGCAGTGGCGCGGCCGGGTAGTGGCCTGTTTCTCCAAGGTCTCGGCCCTGACGAGCATGGCCGAGGTGGTCAAGAACCGCGATGGCGCCCATCCCAATGCATCGCGGAAGCCGCCCGGCCGCACCGACTATGAGGCGATCACGCTGGAACAGGGCGTGACCCATGACCTCGGATTCGACGCCTGGGCGAGGCGAGTGTCGCGCATCAATAACGGGCTCGACTCAGCGGGGGCATTCCGGAACTTCCGCAAGGACATCACAATCGCGTCGCTAAACGAGGCGGGGCAGGTCGCCATCGCCTACACCGCCCTCCGCTGCTGGGTTTCAGACTACCGGGCGCTGCCGGAACTCAATGCCAATGGCAATACCGTGGCCATCCAGTCGCTGAAGCTTGAAAATGAAGGCTTGCTGCACTCCTTGGACGTCAAGGAACCAAAGGAGCCCTCATAGGCAGGCCTTGCATGAGCGAGGCTCAGCACTGGCTAGACCATGTTGCGTTCACATGGGTTCACGCAACCCGCTCTACTTCGTTTTTTTTCGAGCACCTTCACCCATTCAGATGCTTCCATCTGAACGGAATCTGCTCTAGCCCCCCAGGCCGTCCGGGCGAGGCGTCCGGCAGGCGGGCGCGCGGCATGCGGTATTTTACCCGCCATCCTTGTTCGGGCGGCGGCGAAAGGCATCCAGGCTGACGACCTCGCCCGGCGGTGCTGGCGCGGGGGTGGGCGGCGCAGCGGGGGCTTCGGGCGCGGGCGGCAGGCTAGCCTTTTCTTCTTCCAGCCCGCTTGGTGTGAAGCGAAGCCCAAAGCGCACATGCGGATCATGGAACATGGTCAGCGCGCCAAAGGGGATCACCAGCTTGGACGGCACGCCACCAAAACGCAGCGTCACGCCAAAGCGTTCTGCCGTGCGATCCACGAAAAGCCCCTCGAATTGGTGTTGCAGGACAATGGTGATTTCCTGCGGGTATTTCGCCTTGAGATGCCCTGGAATGACAACGCCCGGATGATCCGTGCGGTAGCTCAGGTAGAAATGATGCTCCCCCGGCAGGCCATGCTCCGCGGCATGTTCCAAGGCGCGCAGCGCCACTTCGCGCATGGCGTCTTCGGACCAGGCTTCATAGGGAAGCAGGCTTTCGGGCGGGGGGGATTTCTCGCTCATCGCGCGGTGTCTCTAACTCCCTTGGCGCACAAAGGAAAGAGTGGGGGGCTTCTGTTGCCCGGCGCCCCCCGAGCCGCGCTTACCTATTAGGCAGCGAGTGCGGCAGCCTCACGGCTGTTATCGTTCGCACTTAAGGTTTAGCCCGATAACGGCGGTACAATGCCGGGCAAAAGCGTCCCCTTTACCACGCGCGTCGAGCCTGTTTCGCCCCCATCTGCCGCTGATAAGGCGGGTGATTGGTGGAGGCGCCGGGTACCGCCCCCGGGTCCGCAACGCTTATTCCGAGCCGTGTTTATCGCCATAGTCACCGAAGTGACACGCCAGATATAGGCGTTGTTGCGCAGGATTTCGAGGGGGGATTACCCGCCCGGCAAGCCCTTTTCCACCACGCGCGCATAAAGCGCGGCACCATAGGGAATGGCCTCATCATTGAATTGATAGCGCGGGTTATGCACTTCCGCGCCATTGCCAATGCCAAGATTGATATAGGCGCCAGGCACGCGTTCCAGCATGAAGGAAAAATCCTCGGACGCCATGGCGGGCGGCTTGTCGCGCGCCACCTTGTCTTCACCGACCAATTCCGCCGCCGCCGCGGCCAGGGCTTCGGTCGGCTCCGGCGCATTGATGGTGGGGGCGAAGATCAGCCGGTAATCCACGCTGGCCGAGGCACCAAAGCCGGCAGCCACCCCCGCCGCCACGCGCTTCAGCCCTTCTTCGATCTGGTGGCTCACCTCCCGCGAAAAGAAGCGCGCCGTGCCGGAAATCACGGCGGTTTCGGGAATGATGTTATAGGCATCCCCGCCCACCACCTTGGTGACACTGATCACCGCCACATCGCGTGGCGAGAGGTTGCGGGAGACAATGGATTGCAGCGCCGCCGTGACATGGCAGGCCGCCAGCACGGGATCAATCGAAGCCTCGGGCCGCGCGCCATGGGCGCCCTTGCCGGTGATGGTGATGTCGAAGAAGGCGCCGCCCGCCATGAAGGACCCGCTGCGAATGGCGAATTCGCCAAGCGGGAAATTCGGCCGGTTATGCATGCCGTAAATCGCATCGCAGGGGAAACGCTCAAACAGCCCATCTTCCAACATGGCAAGCGCGCCGCCGCAGCCTTCCTCCCCCGGCTGGAAGATGAAATGGACAATGCCGTCGAAATTGCGCGTTTCCGCCAGGTATTTGGCGGCGCCCAGCAGCATGGTGGTATGGCCATCATGCCCGCAGGCATGCATCGCCCCCTTCACCGTGCTGCGAAAGGGCAGGTCTGTCAGTTCTTCCATCGGCAGCGCATCCATATCGGCGCGCAGCCCAATGGCGCGATTGCCGGAACCATTGCGGAGCACGCCAACCACGCCCGTGCCGCCCACGCCGCGATGCACCTCAATGCCCAGGGCTTCCAGGGCCGAGGCCACTTTCTCCGCCGTGCGAAACTCCGCCATGCCGATTTCCGGATGGGCATGCAGGTCGCGCCGGAAGGCGGTGAGTTCAGCGTGATGGCGGCGGATGGCGTCAAGCGGGGACATGGGGGCTCCGGGGCTTCTGGGCGGTTTCCCGCCCATCCTGCCCGGAAGCGGCGCGGGGCGGAAGCACCCGCGCTTGACCCCTTGGACTGCTACCGCCAAAGGGGGGCGAAAGAATGAAGGTCTCACCATGGCTCTGACCGAAGCACAACAACAGGAAATCGAAGCCGCGCGCGCCGGCCAGGCGCCGACGCGCCGCCCCAGCGTGCCGGCGCTGGAAGCCATGCTGTTCGAAGCGCTGCCCGTGCTGGATCACGGCTTTGTCCGGGTGATTGACTATATGGGCGATGACGCCGCCATTGTGCAGGCGGCGCGCGTATCTTACGGGCGCGGCACCCGCGCTGCGAATGAGGATCGCGGCCTGATCCGTTACCTCATGCGCCATCGCCACAGCACGCCCTTTGAGATGTGCGAAATCAAATACCATGTGAAGCTGCCAATTTTTATCGCGCGGCAATGGATCCGGCACCGCACTGCCAATGTAAATGAATATTCCGCGCGCTATTCCATCCTGGACCGCGAATTCTACATCCCCGCGCCGGAAAACCTGGCCGCGCAATCCGCCAGCAACCGCCAGGGGCGCGGTGATGTGCTGGAAGGTGCGGAAGCCGCGCGCGTGCTGGATTTGCTGCGGGAAGACGCGACGCGCAATTACGATCACTATCTTGAAATGTTGAATGAGGATGATGAAGGCGCTGCGCGTGATGAAAGCCGGCAAGGCCTCGCGCGCGAATTGGCGCGGATGAACCTGACGCTCAATGCCTATACGCAATGGTATTGGAAGACGGATTTGCACAATCTGCTGCATTTCCTGTCACTCCGCGCGGATGCCCATGCGCAATATGAAATCCGCGTTTATGCGGATGCCATGCTGAAGACTGTCGAAGCCTGGGTGCCGATGGCCTTTGAAGCCTTCCGCGATTACCGCATGGGCGCGGTGACGCTTTCCGCGCAAATGATCGCCATTCTGCGCCGCATGCTGGCCAATGAGGCTGTGACGCAGGAAACCAGCGGGCTTTCCAAGCGCGAATGGCGCGAAATGATGGATATGCTGGGGCGGTAGCGCCGGCTTGCTGTCTCAGTTTGTCGGCAGCATAACCCGTGCCTACAGCATCCGCAGCAAGGCTGGAAAG
>JBIKXA010000084.1:0-15707 GCA_044356015.1 Roseomonas sp. | reverse complement strand
GCCTGGCCTTGGATGCGGAACGCGCCGGGCTTGGCCTGGTGTCGCGTGTGCGCCTGGCGGTGCTGGCGCTGATGCGTTCAGACAATGCGCCTGAGACCGTGGCGCAGGAATGGCCCAATCTGCTGGGCCTCGAAAGTTGCACGCTATGCGTGGAACCGCCGGATAATCCGGGCCAGTTATGGATGCGCCCGGAACAGCGCCCCTTGCCACGCGGGACGGTGGAAAAATTGCTCGGGCGCGGGCGCGATGTGCTGGTGCGCGACAAGCCCGAAGATGCCGATATGCTGCATGGCGAAGCAGGCGGGCTGATTGCGCGCGATGCGCTGGTGCGCGTGGTGGTGGCGGGGCAGCCATTGATGCTGCTGGCGCTGGGCGCGCGGGATGCGCCTGCGCTGCCGGCGCGCCATGGCACGGAACCCTTGGTGTTTCTGGGCCGCGCCGTGGCGGCGGCCATCGCCAGGTAGCATGACAGGCGCCGAGGCTGCCGCCGCCTGGCTTGGCTGGTTCGCCGGCGAACGCCGCGCAAGTGGCCATAGCATCGAAGCCTATGGGCGGGATGTGGCGCAATTCCTTGCCTTCCTGACTGGGCATTTGGGCGCAGAGCCTGATCTGGCCGCGCTTGGCGCGCTGCGCCCCGCTGATTTGCGCGCCTTTCTATCGGCCCGTGCGATGGAAGGTGATGTGGGTGCTACGCGCGCGCGCAAGCTTGCCGCCATACGCAGTTTCCTGCGCTATTTGCAGCGCCACCAGGGCATGGCGCCGGTGGCGCTTGCCGGGCTGCGTGCGCCGCGCGCCAAGCAGCCCTTGCCGCGTGCCTTGACGGAAAAGGAGGCGCGCGCGGCAGCCGAAGATGTGGCTGATGTCTATGCGCTTGGCCGGCATGAAAACCCGCGCCTGCAAGCCGCCCGCGACCGTGCGCTATTTACCCTGCTTTATGGCGCGGGGCTGCGTTTGGGGGAGGCTTTGGCGCTCAATTTGGCCGATGCGCCGAGGCAGGGTTCAGATGCCGCGCTGCGCGTTCTCGGCAAGGGCAATAAGGAAAGGCTGGTGCCGATCCTGCCGGTGATCCGCGACGCCATGGCGGCCTATTTGGCCGAACGCGGTGGCGGTGCGGCGGATGACCCCTTGTTCATCGGCGCGCGTGGTGCGCGGCTTGATCCTGCCATTGCGCAAAAACGCCTGCGCGATTTTCGGAGGCTCGCCGGGCTGCCGGAACATGCAAGCCCGCATGCGCTCCGCCATTCCTTCGCCACACATTTGCTGGGCGGCGGGGCTGATTTGCGCGCGATTCAGGAATTACTCGGCCATGCCAGCCTTTCCACCACGCAGCGCTATACGGCGGTGGACGCAGCGGCGCTGCTCGAGACCTGGCGCAAGGCGCATCCGCGCGCGGATTGAGGCTGGACATGAGTGGGGCTTGGCCTGAATGATCTCGCCGAGACTGCGGGAGAGATGTCATGAGCATTCGCATCGGTATCGCCGGCATGGCCGGACGCATGGGCAGGTTGCTGATTGAAGAGGTCACCGCCGCCGGGGCGGTATGTGTGGGCGGCACCTTGCGCGCCGGCGGCAAGCCTGCACCGGCTGGCTTGCAAAGCTTTCCAGATATAGCCTCGCTTTTTGCTGCTTCTGATGTGGTGATTGATTTCACCCATGCGGATACGGCGCCTGCCCATGCCGCCGCTGCTGCCGCCTGCGGCAAGGGATTCATCCTGGGCAGTTCCGGGCTTTCAGCGGCGGCGGAAGCGGCGGTGGCGGAAGCCGGCAAGCGGGCACCGATTGTCTATGCCGCGAATTTCGCGCCCGGCGTCAATCTGTTCCTCGCCATCGCTGAGCGCATGGCCGCAGCGCTCCCCGGCGAACAATATGATGCGGAGATTGTTGAGATGCACCACCGCCAAAAGGTGGATGCGCCATCCGGCACGGCAGTCGCCTTGGGCCGCGCTGTGGCGTCCGGGCGCGGCACCAGCATGGAAGAAGCCGGCATTGAAAGCGGGCGCGATGGGCATTGCGGCCCGCGCGGCACCGGCACCATTGGCTTCGCGGCTTTGCGCGGCGGGCAGGTGGTGGGTGAACACACGCTGCTTTTCGCTGCAGCGTCAGAACATATCAGCCTGACGCATAGGAGTTTTGATCGGCGCGTCTATGCAACAGGTGCGGTGCGCGCGGCGCTTTGGGTGCATGGGCGCGCGCCGGCGCTTTACGGGATGAAAAATGTGCTCGGGATGTAGTGCCGTTTAGCGCTGCCAATCGAATGGTGCAGCGCGTGGCAGGCCAAGATTTTCCCTGAGCGTGGTGCCCGTGAATTCCTTGCGGAAGACACCGCGGCGCTGCAATTCCGGCACTACCAAACGGACAAACTCCTCATAAGTGCCGGGCATATGTGTTGCGGCCAGCACGAAGCCATCGCAAGCACTGGCTTCAACCCAGGCCTGCATTTCATCCGCCACGCGCTTTGGCGTGCCGCAGAAAACCGGGAATTCGCGAATGGTGCCGCGCCCGGTGATTTCCACGAAATCGCGCAAAGTCGGGTTGCGCTTGCCGCTTGAAGCAACCACGCGGTCGCGCAGCGCTTGCAGACCCTTGATGCCGGCCAATTCATCATCCGTGAAGGCATCATCCAAGGCTTTTGAGGCGAAATCATAATTCAGCGCTTCCGAAAGCAACGAAAGCCCATCAACCGGCTTGGCCAGGCCATCAATCAGGGCGCGCTTCTCCTGCGCCGCCGCTTCAGTTTCGCCGACAATGCAATAAACGGCAGGACAGATGCGCACCGTGGCAGGGTCTCGGCCAGATGCAGCGACCTGTTCCTTGAAACCGCTATAGCCGCGCTTGGCGACTTCCATGTTGGGATAGATCACGAAAACCAAATCACCCCAGCGCGCCGCGAAGCTTTTGCCGCGCCCGCTTTGGCCGGCCTGGATCAGAACGGGGCGGCCCTGCGGCGTACGCGGCACGGTGAAGGGACCGCGGCTTTTGAACCATTTGCCCTTATGGTCCAGGCGCCTGACCTTGCTGGGATCGGCGAAAATACCGCTTTCGCGATCCTGGATGATGGCGTCATCACCCCAGGAATCCCAATGCGACAGCACGATTTCCAGGAATTCATCCGCGCGGTCATAGCGCAGATCATGTTCCAGATGATCATCCGCGCCCATATTATGCGCTTCGCTGTCATTCAGCGATGTCACAACATTCCAGGCCGCACGCCCGCCCAGCATGTGATCAAGCGTCGCGAAAACCCGCGCCACATGGAAGGGTTCGTAATAGGTGGTGGAATAGGTCCCGCCGAGACCAAGTTTTGACGTGGCAAGCCCCATCGCTGTCAGGATCGAAACCAGATCAAGCTTCACCACGCGAATGCCATTACGCACCGCTTCCGCATGGTCATGGCCCAAAATATCCGGCATCGCCAGGCGATCATCAAAAAACGCCATATGAAAGCAGCCGGCTTCAAGCGTGCGGGCGATGCGCTGGTAATATTCGGGGCTCAGGTAATCCTGCATGGTGGCAGGATGGCGCCAGGACCCGACGTAATTCGAGCAATTCTGCGCTTGCAGAAAGGCGACCAGCGTCATTTGCTTCATTGGCGTATTCCCTTGCATTCCCTGCCGCAGCATCGCGCGGTAGCGGCAGCGCCGCAAGCCATTCACGCCGGTCTTTGCGACAGGCGCGCCAGATGCGCTTCCATCAGCGCGCGCGCGGAAAGCCCGAATAGCCGGATGCGGCGCGTTTCCGACATGACCAGCAAACCAACGGCCAGCGCGAAGGCCTCCGTCGCCGCTTCCTGTCCACCAAAGGCGCGCATGGGCTGAAGCGCCGCAAGCAGCGCGGCATTCAACCCCGGATCAAGCCCCTGCCCCAGCCCGCGTGGCGCGAGCCCGCCACCACCCAGATAAAACCCAAGCGCCAATTCCTGCGGATGCGCCGCATAGAAATCAAACAAGGCGAGTGCCGCACCGCGAAACCCTTCCCGCGCCGCGCCATCCGCCACCGCTGCCTTCAGGCGCGCAAGGCTATCGCGCAGCACTTCGGCATAAATCGCCTCACGCGACGGGAAATGGAAATAGAGCGCGGCGGGCGTATAGCCAGCGCGCGCGGCAATCGCGCGCAGGCTCGCACCTTCCAGCCCCGCTTCGGCGAAAAGCGCCTTGGCGGCAGCCAGAATATGGTCTCGTTTGGCGGCGTTTTTGTCTGGGCGGGTCATTGACGCCGGAATTCTAACAGTGTTAGATTTTACCCGTCAACTGGTTCTGGGAAGCCTTTGTCATGCTGATGACTGCCGCTGATTATCGGGAATCGCTCAGGGCGCTGCAGCCGCGCGTTTTCGTGAATGGCCGCCAGGTGGCGAGTGTTGCGGATGAACCACTGCTGGCGCCTGGAATCAATGCCATAGGTGTCACCTATGATTTCGCCCATCGCCCCGATTACGCGGGGCTGATGACGGCAACACAGCAAGGCAGTGGCAGGCTTGCCAATCGCATGCTGCATGTGAATGGCAGCCGCGATGATCTGCTCGCCAAGTTGGAAGCCGTGCGCCTGGTGTGCCGTGAATCCGGCTGCGCGCAGCGCTATTTGGCGCATGATGCGCTGAATGCGCTGCATCAGGGCACGAAGCTTGCCGATGATGTGCATGGCGGAGAGCGGCATCAGCGCTTCCTGGCCTATCTGGATGATGTGCAGGCACGCGACCTGACGCTTGGCATTGCGATGACAGACGCGAAGGGTGATCGTTCCGCCCGCCCCGGCAAGCAGGCCAATCGCGATGTGCATGTGCATATCAAGGAACGCCGCGCCGATGGCATCATCATTCGCGGCACCAAGGCGATTGTGACCGGCGCGCCTTATGTCCATGAATTCCTGGTCATGGCCTGCCGCACCATGACCGTGGAAGATGCCGATTTCGCGCTGCATTGCGCCGTGCCGGCGGATGCACCCGGCGTGATGATTGTGGCGCGCCCCGCCGGCCGCCCCGGCGAAGCCGCCGCGAAATTCAGCGCCAAATACGGCCAAGCCACGGGCGTTGTGGTGTTTGATGATGTTTTCGTGCCCTGGGACCGCGTATTCATGGCGGGTGAGCATGTCGAAGCCGGCTACACCACCACCAGCTATGCCACGCATCACCGCCATTCCTGCATCGCCGCGCGCGCCGGCTTCGGTGATTTGCTGATCGGCGCCGGAGCGCTGATGATTGAAGCCAATGGGCTTGATACGGATCGCCACGGCCATATCCGCGATGCCATGGTAGATCTGATCAAGATTGTGGAAGGCTTCTTCGCCTGTGGCGTGGCGGCGAGTGTGTATGGCACCGGCGCCGCTTCCGGCGCCTTCATGCCGGATGCGGTGTTCAGCAATATCGGTAAATTGCTGCTGGCAACACAAATTTATGACATGCACCGCCTGGCGCATTATGTCTCCGGCGGCTTGATCGTGGCGCTGCCCGGCCCGGATGAGGATCACAATCCGGAAACCGCGGCATCGCTCGCCGCCGTGCTGGCGGGGCGCGCGGATGTGCCTGCCGAAAAGCGCCTGGAAGTGGCGCGCTTCATGGAAGACCTGACCGCATCCAATCAGGGCGGCTGGTATTCGGTTATTTCACTTCATGGCGGCGGCAGCCCGGAAGCGATGAAGCGCGAGATTTGGCGCAATTACCCGGTCGAAGAACGCTCAGCACTCGTGGTACGCCTGCTTGATCGCGGCATTTTGGATGAGGGCAAGCGCATTTCCAAGCAACCCGGGCGCTGCTGCGATACGGGGTGTGAGGCGCCGCGCGCGCCGGCACTTCCGGAAGGCAGCTTGATCGGGCGCGCGGCGGAATGATTTAGCCGGCAGCCGGGCGGAGGAAGCCTTGCTCCGCCGCCCGCTTCCAGCGCGCCTCATCTTCCTTGATCAGGGCGCGCACGGCGGCAAGGTCAAGCGGTGCAGGGTCCACCGCCAGATTGCGCAGGCGCGCTTGCACGGCTTCCACTTCCTGCGCTGCGCGTGCTTCTGCATTGATCCTTTGCAGAATGTCTTCCGGCGTGCGCGCCGGCGCCCAAATGGCAAACCAGCCTTCATAACTCGCCGCGCCCAGGCCAAAACTCGCAAGGCTTGGCACATTGGGCAAATGCACCGAAGGGCGCGGCGATGTCACCGCCATGATGCGCACGCGGTCGCTTTGCATCAAAGGCAGTGCAGTGGCGGTGCTGACCCAGGCCAGCGGCAAATGCCCGCCCATCAGATCGCGTGTGGAAGCGCCACCGCCGGAATAGCGAATCTCGTTCAATTCAATGCCGGCAGCGCGGGTAAATTGCGCGGCAACAACAGCGGAAGCGACATCGGCGGTGGCATGCGCAATCGCCCCAGGTCGCGCCTTGGCCGCGGTGATCAGGCTAGGAATGTCGCGAAACGGCGCGTCGCTGCTGGCCAGCAAGACAAAGGCGTAAAGCGCAGAAATCGCAACCGGTGTCAGATCGCCTGTCGGGTCATAGGGCAGATCAGGCTTGGTATGGCGCAGGATCAGATGCGTTGGGTTCAGCGAAATCAACGTATGACCATCCGGTGCGCTGCGCGCGACAGCTTCCGTGCCGATAGCGCCATCCGCACCTGGGCGGTTTTCCACTACCACGGGGCGATTGAGTTTCGCGCCGATGGTTTCCATCACCGCACGCGCGGTCAGGTCCGTCCCGCCGCCCGCGGCGAAGGGCACAATCACGCGCACCGGGCGCTGCGGCCAGGCGGTTTGCGCCTGCGCCAGACCAGGCAGGATGAAGGGCGCGGCAAGCATAGCGCGGCGTTGGATCATGCGACGTTTCCTTCTTTTCGGCCTTTCGAGACCGTCTTGACCGAATGAAATCTTCCACCGCAAACTGCCGTAACGCAAGGGGAAATCCGCCATGAATGATGCCGCCACCAACCGCATTCAGCCACTTGATGGGGTGCGCGTGATTGATGTTTCAAGCTTTCTGGCGGGGCCGTTTTGTTCCACGCAGCTTGCGGAATTTGGCGCCGAGGTCATCAAGCTTGAATTGCCGATTGTGGGCGACCCTTTGCGCAAATTCGGTTCGGTTACCGAATGCGGAGAAACCCTGCCCTGGCTTTCCGAATGCCGGAACAAGAAATCCGCAACCCTTGATTTGCGCAAGCCCGATGGCGCAGCGCTGCTGAAGCGCATGTGCGCCGAGGCTGATATCCTGGTTGAGAATTTCCAGCCCGGCACAATGGAAAAATGGGGCCTTGGCTGGGATGTGATGCAGGAAGTCAATCCCCGCCTGATCATGGTGCGCATCTCTGGCTATGGGCAGACCGGGCCTTATAGTGGCCGTCCGGGCTTTGGGCGGATTGGCAATGCCTTTGGCGGGCTTTCCTATCTGGCGGGCTATCCGGATCGTCCGCCGGTGACACCCGGATCAGCAACGATTCCGGATTATCTGGCCGGCATGTATGGCGCGATGGGTGCCTTGCTTGCGATGGAAGCACGGCGCAAAACGGGCAAGGGGCAGATGGTGGATATCGGGCTTTATGAGCCGATCTTCCGCATTCTGGATGAATTGGCGCCATCCTATCAATTGAATGGCTATATCCGCGAACGCATGGGACCAGGCACGGTGAATGTGGTGCCGCATAGCCATTACCCCACCAAGGATGGCCGCTGGATCGCGATTGCCTGCACATCAGACAAGATTTTTGCGCGCCTTGCAGATGCCATGGGCGTGCCGGAATTCTCGGAAGATGGGAAATGGGGCAAGATCCGCCAACGCGAAGCGGCGCGCGCGGAAGTGGATGCCTATGTCGGCAATTGGACCAGCCAATTCACGCGCGATGAATTGCTGGCACTGTGCGAAAAGGCACAGGTTCCTTGCGGGCCGGTCTATGCGATTGATGAGATTTTCAAGGACCCGCAATACAAGGCGCGCGACAATATCCTGATGATGAAAGACCCGCGCATCGGCGAATTGGCGATCCCCAATCTGGTGCCGCGGCTTTCAGACACACCTGGCGAAGTGCGCTGGCTTGGCCCGAGCATGGGTGAGCATAATGAAGACGTCTATCGCCGCTGGCTTGGCCTGAATGATGCGGAGATTGAACGCCTGACCGCCGCCCAAGTAATCTGAGGCAAGCTATCCATCATGCCCAAATGGCGCATGCGACGTTCCGTGATGATCACGCCGGGGCATCGGCCGGAACGGCTCGCCAAGGCTGTCTCCTTGCCGGCGGATAGCCTGATCTTTGATCTGGAAGATGCGGTGCCGCCGGCGCGCAAGCCAGAGGCGCGCGCGGTGGTCGCGCGTGCATTGACAGAGCTTTCCTTCGGCCATCGCGAAAGGGCGGTGCGCCTGAATGGCATTGGCTCGGCGGATTTCGTCGCGGATATCGCCGCAATGCCCTGGGTGGAAATTGATGCGGTGATGCTGCCCAAGGTTGAACGGGCGGAGGATTTGCAAAAACTTGATGCCGCCCTGGATCAAGCCGCACCGGGGCGCGAGATTGCCGTGATAGCAACGCTTGAAACACCGCGCGGCATTTTGAATGCGTTGCAGATTGCCGATGCGTCACCTCGTCTGGCCGCGTTTTTCCTCGGGCCCGGTGATTACACGATGCAAACGGGCGGGCGCATCACACCGCGCGTCCTGGAATTTCCGCGCCAAATGCTGGTGGCGGCCGCCGGCGCGGTGGGGGCGCAGGCGCTTGATGCGCCCTATCTTGCGGACCTTCGCGATGTTGTCGCCACAGGGCAGGATGCGGAAGCCGCGCGGGAATTGGGCTTCAGCGGTAAGGTTGTCTTTCACCCGGATCAGATCGCGCCGGTGAATGAAGCCTTCACCCCTAGCACCGAGGAAGTGGCGAAGGCGCAGCGCTATATCGCCGCCTTTCAGGAAGCCGCCGCCAAGGGCGAAAACCTTGCTTATGTTGACGGCACCTTCATCGCCATGGATTTGGTGCCAAATATGGAACGCATCCTGGCCTTGGCGGAAGCCGCAAGAAGGGCGGCTTCCGCATAATTCATTCAGGAAGCGAGATACCCTCCATCCACATGCATTTCTGACCCGGTCATATAGGATGACTCGTCAGAGGCAAGGAACAGAATGGCGTAAGCGACTTCATCCACCTCACCGGTGCGGCCCATCGGCACATGGCCCAGCATTTTGGCCCGGAACACGGGATCAGCCGTTGCACCGCTGGTACGCATGGGCGGCATCAGGCCGGGATGGACCGTGTTCAGGCGAATGCCCGATGAGCCTTCCTGTACCGCAACAGATTTTGTCAGCAAACGCACCGCAGCCTTTGATGCGTTATAGGCGCAGTGAATGCGATCCTGCCCCACCACGCCAGAGATCGAAGACAGGTTGATGATGGAACCACCGCCCGTTTTCCGCATGGCCGCAACGCCATGCTTCACGCCCAGAAAGACACCGCGCGCATTCACCGCCATGATCCGGTCCCACAGCGCGGTATCATAAAGGTTATTGGTGTTACTGCCGGAAATGCCGGCATTATTCACGAGCACATCAAGCCGGCCATGGGCGGCCAGCACGGCGGCAATCGCGGCTTCCCATTGCGCTTCATCCGTGACATCCAGATTCATATAGCTGGCACTGCTGCCGGATTTCACGATTTCCGCTACCACGGCGCGGCCTTCGGCTTCCAGCATATCAGCCACCACCACCTTGGCCCCTTCGCGTGCCATCAACCGCGCGGTGGCAGCCCCCATGCCGGATGCTGCGCCGGTAATCAGTGCCACCTTGTTTGCTACGCGCATGATGTTTCCTCCTGTTCATTTCCGATCAGGAAGCCTTGCAAGACTATGGCCGCTCTGCAAGTCAGCCATAGGTCATGGAGGATTCCGCTCCCCGGCTCATGTCACGCGGAATGGGCTGGCCGGTGAGCGTGAGCGCCAGAGCCTCAGCGACACGAATGCCATCGACGCCGGCGCTCAGGATACCGCCGGCATAGCCGGCGCCCTCACCCGCCGGAAAAATCCCAGGCGTATTGATGCTTTGAAAATCAAAGCCGCGCGGGATGCGTATGGGGCTGCTGGTGCGAGTTTCAACGCCGGTCATCACCGCATCGGGCCGTGCGAAGCCGGGCAATTGATGGTCGAACGCCAGTAGGGCTTCGCGCATTGCCTCCACCGCGAAATCCGGCAGGCAGCGCGCGAGGTCGGTCGGCGTCACACCTGGCTTATAGCTTGGCAGCACATCGCCCAGCGCGGTGCTGGGGCGGCCAGCCAGGAAATCCCCCACCAGCTGCGCGGGCGCGCTGTAATCGCCGCCGCCCGCGGCAAAGGCAGCGCTTTCCCAATGGCGCTGATAGTCAATGCCGGAAAGCACATCGCCCGGATAATCTTCGGGCGAGATCGCCACCACCATGCCGGCATTGGCATTGCGTTCGGCGCGCGAATATTGGCTCATGCCATTGGTCACCACGCGGCCCGCTTCGCTGGTGGCAGCGACCACGGTCCCGCCGGGGCACATGCAGAAACTATAGACGGCGCGGCCATTTTTCGCGTGATGCACCAGCTTGTAATCCGCAGCACCCAACAGTGGATTGCCGGCATTGGGGCCAAACCGCGCGCGGTCGATCATGCCTTGCGGGTGTTCAATGCGCACGCCGATGGAAAAGGGCTTGGCCTGCATGGCAACACCGCGCGCGTGCAGCATGGCGAAGCTATCCCGCGCGCTATGGCCAAGGGCGAGGATGGCGTGATCCGCCTCAATCACCTCGCCATCAGCCAGCACCAAACCACGCAGGCGGCGTGTGCCATCGGTGTCGGTTTCAATGATCAAATCATCCACCCGCGCGCCAAAACGGTATTCACCGCCCAGCGCTTCAATCTCCGCGCGGATATGTTCCACCATGGAAACCAGGCGAAACGTGCCGATATGCGGTTTGGAGACGTACAAGATCTCCTCAGGCGCGCCGGCCTTTACAAATTCCGCCAGCACCTTGCGCCCATAATGGCGCGGGTCGCGGATTTGGCTATAGAGCTTGCCATCGGAAAAAGTGCCGGCGCCGCCCTCCCCATATTGCACATTGCTTTCGGGGTTCAACACGCCGCGCCGCCATAAGCCCCAGGTATCCTTGGTGCGTTCGCGCACCACCTTGCCGCGTTCCAGGATCAGCGGGCGAAAGCCCATTTGCGCCAAGAGCAGCGCCGCCATAAAGCCGCAAGGCCCGGTACCCACCACTACCGGGCGACGCATGCCTTCCGGCGCGCGCGCCACAAAGCGATAGGTGGTATCAGGCGCGGGGCCGATGCGTTGATCGCCTGTATGGCGCGCCAAAAGCGCAGTTTCATCAGCGACATCAACATCCAGCGTATAGACCAGCATGATCGCCTGGGGCTTGCGCGCATCATAGCCGCGGCGAAACACATGCATCGCCTTCAGCGCCGTATCGCCAATGCCAAGCCGCGCCAGCACGGCGGCGCGGAGCGCGTCTTCCGTGTGGTTCAGTGGCAGGCGCAATTCAGTCAGGCGGATCATGGGCGTTCTATAGTCCGTCTTGAGCTATGCTTGAAATCCTCTCTTGCATCGGTAAAGCATGGGAGATGGCTGATATCCTTTGCCTCGGCGAACCCATGCTGGAATTCAACGCCCAGAAGCCGGGCGCGGATGGAAGGCGTTATTATTTGGAAGGCCATGGCGGAGATACCTCCAACGCCGCCATTGCGGCTGCGCGCGCGGGCGCTTCGGTTGGGATGCTGACCGCGCTTGGGAATGACGGGCCAGGCGAAAGCTTCATGCAGCTTTGGGCTGAAGAAGGCGTGGATACATCCAACGTCATCCGCAACCCTGCCGCGCCGACGGGGATTTACTTCGTGACGCATGATGCGCGCGGGCATCATTTCAGCTTCTACCGCAGCGGCAGCGCGGCATCGCTTTATGGCGCGGCGGATGTGCCGGAAGCCGCCATTCGCCAAGCGAAATTCCTGCATCTGTCCGGCATCAGCCAGGCGATTTCCACCAGCGCCTGTGACGCTGTCTTTCGCGCCATGGAAATCGCCCGTGCTAGTGGCACCAGGATTTCCTATGACACCAATCTGCGCCTCAGGCTTTGGCCGGCGGCGCGAGCGGCTTCCATCGTCCATGCCGCCATCGCCATGGCTGATATCGCGCTGCCATCCTTGGATGATGCGGTGGCGCTGACTGGCCTGCAAAACCCTGATGCAATCTGCGATTTCTACCTACGCCTCGCGCCTTTGGTAGTGCTGAAATGTGGGGCCGAGGGCGCCATTCTTGCCACGCGCGAAAGCCGCAGCCGCATCCCTGCTTATAAGGTGGAGGCGTTTGATGCGACTGGCGCGGGGGATTGCTTTGCCGGCAATTTCCTTGCGCGCTTGCTCGCGGGCGATGCGCCGCTACAGGCCGCGCGTTACGCCAATGCCGCCGCCGCGCTTTCCACCACCAGCTATGGCGCGGTGGCGCCTCTGCCAAAACCTGATGCAGTGCGCGCGCTGCTGGAAAGTGCCTGAGTCACCCCCAGGCGCGATTGTCGCCCGGGCGCAGCCGCAGCCCTGGGCGCAGATTGGTGAAGGGCAAAATCGCCGGGTCCGCCACCACCGGGCCGGGCGCGGTCACCACAATCACTTCTGATGCAATCGGCTGGAAATGCGCGCGGAAATGCACGCTGGATTTCACCGCAACAATCGCCTGTTCCGCCGGCTCTACGCCCACCTGGCGGAACAATTCCTGATCGTGCCCCTGCATTTTGCGGCTGACCACCACCACGCGCACGCCAGACGCCACGCGGATCAGCGCTGAAGGGCCGAGATCAGCGGGATTGCCCTTGCCCATCGGCCCGCTCAACGTAAAGCGACCATCGGAAAGCTTTTCCACAACCGCTTCCACCCGAAGCGGCACGCCATCGCTTTTGCCGCCGAGGTCGAGCGTGATGCGCGCGCCCTCTCCTGCATTATGGCAGGCGGCGGCGGCTTCCGCGTCATTCATCGGCGCCAATACGGCACCTTGCGCGTTCTGGCGGATCAATTCTGCGAGCAAGCCCGTGGTATCGCCATGCCCGCCGCCACCCGGATTATCCTGCGTATCGGCGAGCACAACCGGGCCTTTGCCGCCACGCCCGGCAATGGCGCGGGCGACACCTTCGGCGGCAGTTGCAACACCCAGTGCGAATTCCGGTTCCTTGCTGCCAATATAAGCCGCCAGCGCTTCCGCCGCTGCGCCGGCCTGATCAAGTGTGTCGGCATAAGCGGCGATCGCCATGCCGCAACCGGGGAAATCCGCGTAAGGAAAGCCGAAGCAGAAGCCCAATTCCCAAACGCCAGGCGCGGCGCCAAGCTTTGCCCGTTCGGCCATGACATCAGCCATGGGGGCGACCATGGTGCATTGGCCGGGCAAGGGCGTCCAGAAATCCAAATCGCGAAATAGCTTGGCGGGCTTGCGGCTTTCCGCGATCATCCGCAGCAGCAAACGCGTGGCCTGCGCGCCCGCTGGCTTCATATCCACATGCGGATAGGTTCGGAACGGCACCAGCACATCAGAAAGTGCGACCATCTCAGCCGTTTTATTCGCATGAGGATCTAGGCTGACCGCGATGGGTAGATCCGGCCCCACCACGGCACGCACGCGGCGCAGCACTTCGGCTTCCGCATCATCAAAACCCACCGCCACCATGGCGCCGTGCAAATCAAGATAAACGCCATCAATCGGGCCGGCTTCCAAAGCATCCGAAAGGCTGCCAATCAATAATGCCGCGATGCGTTCAAATGCCTCGGCGGTTACTGGCCCGGCAGGATTGGCGAAGCACCAAACCAGTGGGGCCAATTCAATGCCCGCTTCTTCCGCCACCATGATCGCGCCCGCAATCGGCGCGCTGGTGGGGCGCATGGCCTCGATCAGGCCGACAGGCCGTTGCAGCGGCGGGAAGCCGCCGGGCTTCACAAATTCCTGCCAGCCGGTCGGCAGCGGCGCGAAGGAATGGCTTTCATGCAAAAAGCCGCCAATGGCGATGCGTGTCATGTCACTTTTCCTTTGCAATACCGGCGGTGGCCAAAACCGCATCGGCCAGCACCCGCAGCCCCGCTTCCGCCCAGGCGGGCGTGATGCTTTCCGCTTCATTATGGCTGATGCCGCCATGGCAGGGGCAGAAAATCATCGCGGCCGGCACGCGCCGTGCGACATATACCGCGTCATGCCCAATACCCGTTGGCATATCCATATGCGGAAGGCCAAGCCGAGACGCCGCATCACGCACGCGCCCAACCAAGGCATTTTCGAACGGCGTCAAAGGCGATTGCCAGAAATCCGAGACGGTAATGGCAACGCCGCGCGCCGCCGCCAATTCCGCCGCCTTGGCGCGAATCTCCGCGGCCATGCGCGCCAGCATGGCGGGGTCGCCATGGCGCGTGTCAATGCTGAACCAGATGCGTGATGGCGCGATGTTGCGGCTATCGGGATAGACAGTCAGGCGCCCAACGGTCGCGCGGCCCGGTTCACCAGCGGGGCTGATCGCGTTCAGCGCAATTTGCTCAATCGCCGCCATCAAGGGGGCAGCGGCCATCATGGCATCGCGCCGGCCCGCCATGGGCGAACCGCCATGAGATTCAGCGCCTTCAATCGTCACCTCATACCAGGCTTGCGCCAGGGCATGCGTCACCACGCCAATATCCTTGCCGGCATTCTCCAACAACGCACCCTGTTCGATATGCAATTCGAAATAGGCGGCAAGATCAGTAAGCGCGGCAGGATCAGCATCACCGCGCCAGCCGATACGATTCAATTCCTCGCCGAAAGCCTTGCCGTCACTATCACGCAAGGCGAGCACATCAGCCTCGGCGAAAATCCCCATCGCGGCGCCGCTGCCCATCATCGGGGGCGAAAAGCGCGCGCCTTCCTCATTGGTCCAATTGATCAGCACCAAGGGCGCTTCGGTTTCGATCCCGGCTTCATGCAAGGCGCGCAGCACTTCAAGCCCGGCCAGCACGCCAAGCGGGCCGTCAAACTTCCCGCCGGTGGGTTGCGTATCCAAATGGCTGCCCATGGCAACAGGCTTGCGGCTTGGGTCTCGGCCCTCGCGGCGCAGCACCATATTGCCGAGGCGATCAACGGAAAGCCTGCACCCAATCGCCTCCCCCCAACGCCGCAGCAAATGGCGGCCTTCGGAATCAAGATCGGTCAGGGTCTGGCGATTGCAGCCGCCCTTCGGCGTGCCGCCGATTTTCGCCAATTCCATCAGGCTATCCCAAAGCCGGGCGCCGGAAAGGGGAAGGTTTGTTGTGCTCATCACGCTTTCTCCACCCCGCACCATTCGGCCATGGTGAGTGCAATGGTGCGGGTAATGTCATGCATGGATTGCAGGCTGACACTTTCATCAATGCCGTGAATATCCTGCGCATCGGGGCCGAAGCAGGCCACCGGCGTGTTCTGATGCAGCACGAAATGCCGCCCATCCGTAAGGCCCGCCGAGGGGTAATCGCGAAGCGCCCCGCCAGAGACATCGGTAAAATGCCGCTTGGCCAGTTTCACGATCGGTGCCTGCATATCAAAGACGCAGGGTTCCGCCATGAAGCCCTTGAATTCCAGCTTCACCTTGGCGCCGCGCAGCTTTTCATCGCCGGCGGCTTCGGCGACCAAGCGTTCGATATCGGCTTTCACCGCGGCGGCGCTATTGCCCATCATTACGCCAACCCTGAGCCCGATCCGCGCGCGCGTCGGCACGGATGAATTCCATTCGCCGCCTTCAATCGTGCCGAGATTCACATTCACCGG
>JBIKXA010000083.1:0-15755 GCA_044356015.1 Roseomonas sp. | reverse complement strand
GAAGCCCAGGCAGAAGCCGCCCCGGCAGCGGAAGAACCCACCCCGGAAGAAGACCGCGCCACCTTCGATTCCATTGGCTTGTCCGAGGAAATCGTGAAGGCGGTGACGGAATCCGGCTATCGCCACCCAACGCCCATTCAGGAACAGGCCATCCCCCATGTGTTGATGGGCCGCGATGTGCTGGGCTGCGCGCAAACCGGCACCGGCAAAACCGCGTCCTTCGTGCTGCCCATGCTGGATATCCTGACCGGGTCGCGCGCCAAGGCACGCATGCCGCGCAGCCTGATCCTGGAACCGACGCGCGAATTGGCGCTGCAAGTCGCCGAGAATTTCGAAAAATACGGCAAATACCTCAAGCTCAACCACGCGCTGCTGATCGGTGGTGAGAGCATGAATGACCAGCGCGACGTGCTGGAAAAAGGCGTGGATGTGCTGATCGCAACGCCGGGCCGCCTGCTTGATCTGTTTGATCGTGGCCGCGTGCTGCTCGCCGATTGCAAGGTGCTGGTGATTGATGAAGCGGACCGGATGCTCGATATGGGCTTCATTCCGGATGTGGAACGCATTGTTTCCATGCTGCCGCCCTTGCGCCAGACCTTGTTCTTCAGCGCCACCATGGCGCCGGAAATCCGCCGCCTGGCCGATGCTTTCCTGTCCAACCCGAAGGAAATCACGGTCGCCCGCCCGGCTTCGGTGGCCACAACCATCACCACGGGCCTTGCCTATGTGCAGCCCTTTGACAAGCGTGAGGCCTTGCGCCGGCTGATCCGCCGTGAACAGGTCACCAATGCGCTGATCTTTTGCAACCGCAAGATCGAAGTGGATATTCTGTATAAATCGCTGAAGAAGCACGGCTTCAGCGTGGGCGCCTTGCATGGTGATATGGATCAATCCCAGCGCTTCGCCACACTCAATGCCTTCAAGGCGGATGAATTGCAGCTTCTGGTCTGTTCCGATGTCGCCGCGCGCGGGCTTGATATCGGCGGGCTTTCGCATGTGTTCAATTTCGACGTGCCCTTCCATTCGGAAGATTACGTGCACCGCATTGGCCGTACCGGTCGCGCCGGGCGTGAAGGCCATGCCTATACGATCGCGACCGCCGATGATGCGAAGAATGTCGCGGCCATCGAAAAACTGACCGGCAAACCCATCCCGCTTTTGGATATCGAGGGGTTGGAGCCGGTGACGGAAGCCGAAATCCAGGAGGCGCTGACCTCCACCAAGCGCGGTCGTGGCCGCGCTGGCACAGCGCGCCGGCCGGATCGCCGCGATGGCGGGCGGGGGCGACCTGAACGTGGCCGCCGCGATGCGCAGGAACGTGCGCCGCGCCCGGAAGCGCCCGAGGATGTGGCCGCCGAGGCCCCAGCGCGGCGGGAACGCCCGGAACGTCGCCCGCGCGCCGAAGCGCCGGAGGGCCGCGAGGCACCCCGCCGGGACCGTGCGCCGCGGCGGGACCGCGATGCGCAGCCAAGCGAATTCGCGCTGCGTGAAGCCGCCATGCGTGACCTGCCGCCGCGGGAGCGTGAAGCGCCGCGCCAGGATCGCGATTATCGCAACCGCGACCGGCGCGATGACCTTGGCCCGCCTGTGCAGGGTTTTGGCGATCTGGTGCCGGCCTTCATGCTGATCCCGATCCCGCGCCCGCGCCGCGCCGCAGCGCCGGCCGCGCAGGAGCCCGCGCCCGAGGTTGACGCCGCCTGACGCACCAGCAAAACCTGTTTCATCTCGCAGAACAGAGCCTGAGTTGAGGATAGAAGCATGAATGTCGTGACCCCGCCGAAGAAGACCGCCATCGCGCCCTTCACCTGGGAAGACCCGCTGCTGCTTGAAGAAGCGCTGACGGAAGAAGAACGCATGATCCGCGACAGCGCCCGGCAATTCTGCCAGGAACGCCTGATGCCGCGCGTGCTGGAAGCCAATCGGCATGAGCGTTTCGACCGCGAAATCATGAATGAATTCGGCGAAATGGGTTTCCTGGGTGCGACACTTGATGGCTATGGCTGCGCCGGTGTTTCCTATGTTGCCTATGGGCTGATGGCCCGCGAAGTGGAGCGTGTTGATTCCGGCTATCGCAGCGCTTTCAGCGTGCAATCATCGCTCGTGATGTTTCCGATCCATGCCTATGGGTCCGAAGAGCAAAAGCAGAAATACCTGCCAAAGCTCCGCACCGGTGAATGGGTAGGCTGCTTTGGCCTGACGGAGCCCGATGCCGGGTCTGATCCCAATTCCATGCGCACGCGCGCGACCAAGGTGGATGGCGGCTGGAAGCTTTCCGGGTCGAAGACCTGGATTTCCAATTCACCCATCGCCGATGTCTGCCTGGTTTGGGCGAAGGATGATGAAGGCATTCTGCGCGGCTTTTTGCTGGATCGCGGCATGAAGGGCCTCACCACGCCGAAAATCGAAGGCAAGTTCAGCCTGCGCGCTTCCGTCACCGGCATGATCATGATGGATGAGGTGTTTGTGCCGGAAGAAAACCGCCTGCCAGGTGTGCGGTCCTTGGCGGGTCCCTTCTCCTGCCTCAATCGTGCGCGTTATGGCATTGCCTGGGGTGCTATGGGCGCGGCGGAATTCTGCTGGCATGCGGCGCGGGATTACACGCTGAACCGCATCATGTTCGGCAAGCCGCTGGCGGCGACGCAATTGGTGCAGAAGAAGCTGGCCGATATGCAAACCGAAATCACGCTTGGCCTGCATGCGGTGCTGCGCGTGGGGCGGCTGTTCGATGAACACAAGGCCGCGCCCGAGATGATCAGCCTGGTCAAGCGCAATAATTGCGGCAAGGCTTTGGATATTGCCCGCGTCGCGCGCGACATGCATGGCGGCAATGGCATTGTGGATGAATACCATGTGATCCGCCATGTGATGAACCTTGAGACGGTCAATACCTATGAAGGCACGCATGATGTGCATGCGTTGATCCTGGGCCGGGCGCAGACCGGGTTGAACGCCTTCGGCTGATCACGCCGAAGCCCCTGTCGTGGAAGTTCTGATTGAGCGGATGGGCGCGGGCGGCGATGGTATCGCCCCCGGGCCGATCTATGTGCCGCAGGGGCTTCCGGGCGAAAGGCTTCGCGTAGATATCACCGGCAAGCGCGGTGACGGGGCGCTGGCGGCTATTCAGGACATCATCACCCCAAGTGCGGACCGCATCGCGCCGGCTTGCGTGCATTTTCTGGAAGGCTGCGGCGGCTGCGCGCTCCAGCATTGGGCGCCGGCGCCGCAAGCCGCCTGGAAGCGCGACAAGCTGCGTGTGGCGCTTGCGCGTGGCGGCTTTGCCGAAGCCCCCATTGCCGAGACCATCACCACGCCCCCTGGCGCGCGTCGGCGCGCGGATTTCGCCATCCGGCGCGGCACGGATGGGCTCAGGCTCGGGTTTCACGCCGCAGGCAGTGCGGCCATTCTGGATATCGCCGCCTGCCCGGTGCTGCATCCGCGCCTGGTGGCGCTGCTCGGGCCGCTGCGCGATTTGCTGCCGCGCCTACCCGCGCTGAAGCGCGATGGGTCGGCGGTGCTGAACCTGCTCGATACCGGGCCGGATTTGCTGCTGCGCACGGATGGCACGCTGGATGCGGCGGGGCGGGCGCTGCTCGCTGCCTTTGCCGCAGCGCATGGCCTGCCGCGAATCGCCTGGGCGCACGGCAATGGCCCGGCAGAGGTCGCGGCCCAGCTTGGACCCGTTGCCATCACGCTGAGTGGCGTTGCGGTCACGCCCGCCCCCGGCGCCTTTTTGCAAGCGAGCCCAGATGGCGAACAGGCCATCATCGCTGCCATATTGGCGGCCCTGCCGGCCAAGCTGGCCGGGCGGGGGCGGATTGCCGATCTTCATGCCGGCTATGGCACGCTCAGCCTGGCCTTGGCGCGGCGGGGCCGGGTGGCGGCCTTCGAATCGGATGGGGCGGCGGTGGCGGCACTCGCCAATGCCGCGGCCAAGGCGGGGCTGCCCTTGGCCGCGACGCGGCGCGATTTGGCGCGCCAGCCCCTGACAGTCGCGGAATTGGCACCCTTCGCCGCCGTGGTGCTGGACCCGCCCTTTGCCGGGGCGGAGGAACAGGCGGCCTTGCTGGCGCGTTCCGCCGTGCCGACGGTGATCTACGTTTCCTGCAACCCGCAGGCGCTGGCGCGGGATTTGCGCCTTTTCGCCGATCAGGGCTGGCGGCTCACTGCCGCCACGCCGATTGATCAATTTCTTTGGTCCAGCCAGTTGGAGGCGGTGGTAGCGCTCAGCCGATCAAATAGGGTGAAGCGATAGGGTGGCTTGTGCCGCCTTGGTGCCAAACCCGCGAAGCGCGTAAGCATGGTCGCGCCACCAGGGCAGCACGCTGGCTCAAGGCGGGGTGATTTTGGCCGAGAGAGGCTGCTTCCTTGGATAACCTACTGTTCTTTCGTCATTTCTTTGGCTGCCTTCCAAATGGCAGCAAGGTTGCGGCAGCCCCACCAGGACGGGAAGTGCATGGGGGCGAAACGGGAACAAAGCCGCGCTGCCCCAATTGCCCTGGCTTTTGCAAGCCCAGAATCACGCACCGCATCTAGTGGTATTGCGAGTGTGGCAAGACTACATCTTGTAGTCGGACTGTAACTTGGGGCATGATCCGGCCTCAGGGGAGTTCTCAGGGGGTTATCCGTGTTTGACGCAATTCAGCTTGAAGGCCATGGCCAGGTTCGCATTGATCGCGCACGCGATGCGCTGCTGACCGATTTCGGCAAGGCCACACTAGATGATCGTTATTTGCTGCCGGGCGAATCCTATCAGGATTTGTTTGCACGCGTTGCATCCGCTTATGGCGATGATGCGGCGCATGCGCAGCGGATTTATGATTATATCTCGCGGCTCTGGTTCATGCCGGCGACACCTGTGCTGTCCAATGGCGGCACGACTCGCGGCTTGCCGATTTCCTGCTTCCTGAACGAAGCCTCTGACAGCCTGGATGGCATTGTCGGGCTTTGGAATGAGAATGTGTGGCTGGCCGCCAAGGGCGGTGGCATTGGTTCCTATTGGGGGAATCTGCGCGGCATTGGCGAAAAGGTCGGCCGCAATGGCAAGACCTCGGGCGTTATTCCCTTCATTCGCGTGATGGATAGCCTGACGCTGGCAATTTCCCAGGGCTCACTCCGTCGCGGTTCGGCGGCCTGCTATCTGCCCGTGAATCACCCGGAAATCGAAGAATTCCTGGAAATGCGCCGGCCGACTGGTGGTGATCCGAATCGCAAGGCGCTCAATCTGCATCACGGCATTCTGATCCCCGATGCCTTCATGCGCGCGGTGGAAGCGGATGAGGAATGGGCGCTGGTCTCGCCCAAGGATGGCGCGCTGATGAAGAAGGTCTCCGCGCGCGGCCTTTGGATTCGCATCCTGACGGCGCGCATCGAAACCGGTGAGCCCTACATCATCTATTCCGATCACGTGAATAATGCGCGGCCGGAGCATCAGAAGCTGGCGGGGCTTGAGGTCAAAACCTCAAACCTGTGTTCCGAGATCACGCTGCCGACCGGGATTGATCAGCATGGGGAACAGCGCACGGCGGTGTGCTGCCTGTCGTCGCTCAATCTTGAGACCTGGTTTGAATGGAAGGATGACGCGCAATTCATCCCCGATGTGATGCGCTTTTTGGATAATGTGCTGCAATCCTTCATTGATACGGCACCTGATTCCATGGCGCGGGCGCGGTATAGCGCGATGCGCGAACGCTCGGTCGGGCTTGGGGTGATGGGCTACCATTCCTTCCTGCAGGCGCTGAATGTGCCGTTTGAAAGCGTGGTGGCGAAGGTGTGGAATATGCGGATGTTCAAGCATATCCGCGCCCAGGCCGATGCGGCTTCCCGCATGCTTGCCGAAGAACGCGGCCCTTGCCCGGATGCCGCCGAATACGGCTTCATGGAGCGTTTTTCGAACAAGATCGCGATTGCGCCGACCGCTTCCATCAGCATCATTTGCGGTGGGGCGAGCCCGGGGATCGAACCGATTGCGGCCAATGTCTATAACCACAAGACGCTGTCCGGGTCCTTCATTGTGCGCAACCCCTTCCTGAAGAAGGTGCTGGCCAAGCATGGCCGGGATGATGACGATACCTGGACCACCATCACGGTGAATAAGGGCAGCGTGCAGCATCTGGATTTCCTGACCGATCAGGAAAAATCCACCTTCAAGACGGCGTTTGAATTGGATCAGCGCTGGGTGGTGGAACATGCCGCTGATCGCACGCCCTATATCTGCCAGTCGCAATCGGTGAACATCTTCCTGCCGGCCAATGTGCATAAGCGGGATTTGCACCAGATCCACATGACGGCGTGGAAGAAGGGCGTGAAGTCGCTCTATTATTGCCGGAGCCTGTCCATTCAGCGGGCGGATGCCATCAGCGAGAAGGTGGCGCCACAGGAAGCGCTGGGTGTGGCAGCGCCGGCCAATGATCAGGCGCAATTGCCGCTGGTGGCAGCGGTGCCGGCGACCAACAATAATTACGAAGAATGTTTGGCCTGCCAGTAAAGCTGGGTTAGTCTTCCCCCAACCCGCCCCCAGTTTCGGGGGCGGCAAGCCCGGAAAAGGGCAGGGAGGAAGTTTGAAATGTTGAAGCGTCGCAGCCTGCTGGCCGTTGGTATGGCCAGCACTTTTATTACTCAGGCCAAGGCACAAACCACCACTTGGCCGGATCGTCCGGTGCGGATGATTATTGGCTATCCTGCGGGCGGGCCTACGGATTTTCCAGGCCGGCTATTGCAGGAACCGCTGCAGCGGCTTTGGGGGCAGCCCATCGTCATTGAAAATCGCCCCGGTGCCAGCCAGGTGATTGCTTCTGAAGCGGTGGCGCGGTCCGCCCCCGATGGCTATACGATTTTCCTCGCCGCCAGCACGCATGCCAGCAATGCGGCGGTGCATCCGCGCCTGCCCTATGACACGATCAATGATTTCACGCCGATCGTAAACATCTATGCGTCACCCACGGTGCTGTTCACTGGGGCGGGGCAACCCTTTCGCACCGCGCAGGATTTGGTGGCGGCGGCGCGCCGGGAACCGGGCTTTGCCTTCGCGTCATCCGGCGTCGGTTCGTCTGGGCATTTCGCGCTTGAGATGTTCCGCAAGAAAATGAATCTCGATCTGACCCATGTTCCCTATCGGGGCGCCGTGCCGGCGCTTCAGGATGTGATGGGGGGACGGGTGCCTGGAACCTTCAGCACCTTATCTGGTGCGATTGCCTTGGCGCGTGAGGGGAAAATCCGCCCACTCGCCATTGGCGGGCCGCAGCGCGTGCAGGTGCTGCCCGATGTGCCAACCCTGGATGAGCTTGGCATGGGCATTCCCGATACCAGCCCCTGGTATGGCTTCATCGCGCCGCGTGGTCTGGCGCGCGATATTGTGGACCGCATCGCGCGCGATGTGCAGGGCTTGCTGCGCGATCCCGTTATTCGCCAGCGCCTGATTGATCAGGGGGGCGTGATCCTGGGCGAGGGTCCTGAGGCTTTCACCCAGCGCATCGCCCGCGAATTGGCGGAAAACATCGTGGTGGCGCGCGAATCGAATATCCGCGTGGAGTAGCGGGACCACAATATCTTGCGGTTCGCGGTTGCCCGACCCACCAATTGTGGTAAAAGCATCGCGAACCAACAGAATGGGATTCGATACCATGGCCGATGGCATGATGCGGGATGAATTGCCGGTGAAGTTTGATCTTTTGACCTCGAACCCCGTCTATAAGCCCTTCCGCTATCCTTGGGCCTATGAAGCCTGGTTGCAGCAGCAGCGCATTCATTGGCTGCCGGAAGAAGTGCCGCTGGCAGACGATGTGAAGGATTGGCAGAAGAATCTGACGCCGTCTGAGCGCAATCTGCTGACGCAGATTTTCCGCTTCTTCACCCAGGCGGATGTGGAAGTGAACAACTGCTACATGAAGCACTATTCCCAGGTGTTCAAACCGACGGAAGTGCTGATGATGCTGTCCGCCTTCTCGAATATCGAAACGGTGCATATCGCGGCCTATAGTCATTTGCTCGATACCATCGGCATGCCTGAAATCGAATACACGGCCTTCCTCAAATACAAGGAGATGAAGGACAAATACGATTACATGCATAGCTTCAGTGTCGCGAACAAGACTGAAATCGCGAAGACGCTGGCCGCCTTTGGCGCCTTCACCGAAGGCTTGCAGCTTTTCGCTTCCTTCGCGATTCTCATGAATTTCCCGCGCTTCAACAAGATGAAGGGCATGGGCCAGATCGTGAGCTGGTCTGTGCGCGATGAAACGCTGCATTGCCTTTCGGTGATCCGGCTGTTCCGCACCTTCGTGCAGGAAAATCCGGAAATCTGGACCGAGGAATTCCGCCGCGATCTTTACCTGATCTGCGCCACCATTGTGGATCATGAAGACGCCTTCATTGATCTGGCGTTTGAATTGGGTGGCGTGCAGGGTTTGGATGCGTCGCTGACGAAGCAATATATCCGCTTCATTGCGGATCGACGCTTGCAGCAGCTTGGGCTTGAACCGCTTTACAACATCGAAAAGAACCCGCTGCCCTGGCTGGATGAAATGCTGAATGCCGTGGAGCACGCGAATTTCTTCGAAAATCGCGCCACCGAATATTCCAAGGCGAGCACGACCGGTTCCTGGGAAGAGGCCTTTGCGGATAGCGCGTTTTCTTCCCCGCAGCCGGAAGGTGAGATCGAACTCGCGCGGCATTGACGCCGCGTGTTCACCCTCCAGGAATTGGAAGCGGCAGCGCGGCTGGTCCATGCTGCCTTTCCGCCGACGCCGCAATATGCCTGGCCCTTGCTCGCGGAACGTGTGGGGGCTGAGGTTTGGGTAAAGCATGAAAACCATACGCCGACCGGCGCCTTCAAGGTGCGCGGCGGCTTGGTTTTCATGGAGAGGCTGAAGCGCGAAAACCCTGGCGTGCCCGGCGTGGTGAGTGCGACGCGCGGCAATCATGGGCAATCCTTGGCCTATGCGGGCGCGCGGCATGGGATAGCCGTGACCATTCTGGTGCCACGCGGCAATAGCGCGGAAAAGAACAACGCCATGCGCGCGCAGGGTGCGCGATTGATCGAACATGGCGCGGATTTTGATGAAGCGCGGGAAGAAGCGGCGCGGCTGGCCAAGGCAGAGGGCCTGGTTTTTGCGCCGTCTTTCGCGCGCGATCTGGTGATGGGGGTCGCGACTTACGCGCTGGAATTTTTGCGCGCGGCACCGCCACTCACCGCGCTTTATGTGCCAATCGGCCTTGGGTCCGGCATTTGCGGCTGCATCCTGGCGCGCGATCTGCTCGGCCTCTCCACCGAAATCATTGGTGTGCAAAGCACCGAAGCGCCGACCTATGCGCTTTCCTTCGCGGCGGGCCATGTGGTGACGATAGCAACCGCCAATACGCGCGCCGATGGCATGGCAACGCGCATCCCCGATGCCGGCGCTTTGGAGATCATCCGCAAGGGTGCCGCGCGCATCGTGACGGTGACGGATGATGAAGTGGCCGCGGCCATGCGCGCCTATTGGCAGGATACGCATAACCTTGCGGAGGGGGCGGGCGCCGCACCCCTCGCCGCGCTGATGCAGGAGCGTGCTGCGATGCGCGGCAAACGCGTGGGTGTTGTTCTCTGCGGCGGCAATATTGATTTGGCGCTGTTCCGCGATTGGGTGATGGCGCGCGCCTGATTGGTTAAGGGGTCCAAACCATACAAGGCGCCATCTTTTCACGCCCGCTTCTTGGTGCAATGTAGCGCCTTGATCAAGCGGAGGATCCGGCCATGGCGCGTTTTGACCTTGCCCTGAAGGGCGGAGAAGCTGTGATGCCCTGGGGGGTGGTGCGCGCCGATATCGGCATCCGCGCCGGGCGCATCGCTGCCATTGGTGACCTGGGGCAGGCGGAAGCCGCGCAAACCGTGGATTGCAAGGGGCTTCATCTGCTGCCCGGCCTGATTGACCCGCATGTGCATTTGCGCGATCCCGGCGACCCCAAGGTGGAAACCATGGAAACCGGCACGCGCGCTGCGGTGCTGGGTGGCCTGGCGGCCGTATTCGACATGCCCAATACCACGCCTTCCATCACCAATACCGAAAGGCTGAATGCCAAGCGCGACTTCGTGAATGGCCACGCCTGGTGCGATATCGGGATTTATGTCGGCGGCACCAAGACGAATATCGCGGAACTCGCCGCGCTTGAGCTTGAGCCCAATGTCTGCGCCATCAAGATTTTTGCGGGGTCTTCCACCGGGGATTTGCTGGTGGAAGATGATGAAAGCCTGGAAGCGGTAATGCGTTCCGGCCGCCGCGCCATTTGCTATCATTCGGAAGATGAATATCGCTTGCAGGCGCGCAAACCGATGTTCACGCCCGGCATGGCGCATATCAACCACCAGGAATGGCGCGATGTGGAAACGGCGATGCTCGGTACACGCCGGTTGATGGCCTTGGCGCGCAAGACTGGGCGGCGCGCGCATATCCTGCATGTCTCAACGGCTGAGGAATTGGCCTATCTGGCGGATTTCCGCGATGTCGCAAGCTGCGAAGTGCTGCTGAACCATCTGACGCAAACCGATGAAGCCTATGGCCGCTTGGGTGGCTATGCGGTGATGAACCCACCCATCCGCGATGCGCGGCATTTGGAAGCGGCCTGGAAGGCCGTGGCCGATGGCACGGTGGATTGCGTCGGGTCTGACCATGCGCCGCATTCCCGCGCCGCCAAGGAACGCCCCTGGCCGGATACGGCGGCGGGGCTTACGGGCATTCAAACCATTGTGCCGCTGATGCTGGATCATGTCAGTGCGGGCCGGCTTTCCCTGCCTCGGCTGGCGGATTTGATGTGCGCTGGGCCGGCGCGGGTTTATGGCGTCAAGACCAAAGGGCGGCTCGCCGTTGGCATGGATGGCGATGTCACGGTGGTGGATATGAAGAAAAACCGCACGATCGAAGATAGCTGGATTGTCTCGCCCTGCGGGTGGACGCCCTTCGCCGGGCATCGCTGTTCCGGCTGGCCGGTGATGACGGTGGTGCGCGGTAATATCGCGATGCGTGATGACGAGGTGCAGGGCGCGCCGCAGGGCAAGCCCGTGGATTTCATTGATACCAGGCGCGCTTGATGCCGGAGGCTGCTGCGCAACAGGCGGTGGAAGCGGCGATCACCTCGCGGCGTTCCATCCGTGCCTTTTTGTCGAGGCCTGTGCCGCAGGCGGATGTTGAACATCTGCTGAATGTCGCGGCGCGCGCCCCTTCGGGCAGCAATATCCAGCCCTGGAAGGTCCATGCGCTGACCGGCGCGCCATTGAAGCGCCTGTGTGATGCGCTGATGGCGGAACACGCCAGCGGCATCACGCCCGAATCCGAATACCAATATTATCCGCGCAAGTTTTTCGAGCCCTTCCATAGCCGCCGCCGCAAGGTGGGTTGGGATCTTTATGCGCTGCTCGGCATTGCGAAGGGTGAGAATGAACGCATGCGCGCCCAGCATGGCCGCAACCTGATTTTCTTTGGCGCGCCGGTTGGCCTGATCTTCACCATCCATCGCGATCTGGAACAGGGTTCCTGGCTGGATTACGGCATGTTCCTGCAAAACGTGATGGTGGCAGCGCGCGGCATGGGGCTGGATACCTGCCCGCAAGCGGCCTTCATGCCTTATCACCGCACCATCCAAACCATGCTGGACATTCCGCCTGAGGAAATGCTGGTTTGCGGCATGGCGCTTGGCTATGCGGACCCCAGCGCGGTGGAAAACAGCCTGGTGACGGAACGCGCCCCGGCGCGGGATTTCGTGCGTTTCGCGGGCTGGGGCGAATGAGGAAGGACACGCAATGAAACCCTGTCTGCCACCGCTTGCCACCACGCCGCGCCCTTCCTGGCGCGCGCCAGCACTTTCCTGCGATTGCCACTTCCATATCTTCGGCCCCTATGACCGCTTTCCGCTGGATGCCGGGCGGCATTATGACCCGCAGGCGGCGACCATTGCCGATTACCAGCGCATGGCAAATGCGCTTGGCATTGAACGCATGGTGATCGTGCAGCCGAGTGTTTATGGCACGCAAAACGAAGTCTCCTTGGATGCGGCGGAACAATTCGGCCTGGATCGCGCGCGCGTTGTTGTCGTGATTGATGACAGCTTCGATGAAGCCGCGCTCAAGAAACTCCATGCGCGCGGCACGCGCGGCGTGCGCTTCAATGCCGTCAGCGGCAATGGCACACCGCTTGAGCAGTTGGAGGCTTTGGCGCGGCGCATCGCGCCGCTTGGCTGGCATTTGCAGCTTTACGCGGAAGGCCATCAATTGCCGGGATTGGCGCCACGCTTGGCGACGCTGCCGGTGCCGGTGGTGGTGGATCACATGGGCGGCGTGAAAACCGCTGAAGGTCTGAATGGCGCGGGCTTCAAGGCCTTGCTGAAGATGCTGGAAAGCCCGCAATGCTGGGTGAAGATTTCCGGCTATCGCATTTCCGCCGGGCCGCCCTTCGCCGATGTTGCGCCCTTCGCCCGCGCGTTGCTGGATGCCGCGCCGGATCGCGCCGTTTGGGGCACGGATTGGCCGCATCCAAGCTTGCAGAATTGGATGCCGGAAGATGGGCATTTGCTCGATCTGCTCGGCCAATGGGCGCCGCGTGATGCGGAACGCCGCCGCGTCTTGGTGGAAAACCCCGCGCGGCTTTATGGGTTTTGAGCATTTTCAAGCCAAGTGGAACCACTTGGCTTGAAATGGCTCCAGCCTCAACCCTTGCGGGTTGCCTCATACCGCGCCTTGGTCTCCGCATTGGGCGGATAGAGCCCCGGTAGCGGCACGCCCTTGCCCACTTCTTCCATGATCCAGGCTTCCAGGCGTTCCTGTTCCACCGCGGCGTCCACCACGGCATCCAGCAGCGCTTGCGGGATCACCACCGCGCCATCGGCATCGGCCACAATGATATCGCCCGGCACCACAGTCACGCCGCCGCAGCCAATGGTTTCCTGCCAGCCGACGAAATTCAGCGCCGCCACCGAAGCCGGCGCAACATAGCCCTGGCAATACACCGGCAAGCCCGTGCCGATCACGCCCGCGCCATCGCGCACCACGCCGTCCGTCACCAGGCCAGCGACACCCTTCTTCGCCATGCGCGCGCACAGGATATCGCCGAAAATCCCGGCGGATTTGCTGCCCATCGCGTCAGCCACCGCCACGCAGCCTTCCGGCATTTCTTCAATCGCGGCGCGGGTGGAACGGGGGGATGACCAGCTATCCACTGTCGCCAAATCTTCCCGCGTCGGCGTGAAGCGCAGCGTGAAGGCAGGGCCCACAATGCGCCGGCGGTCGCCCTGCACAATCGGGTTCGAACCCGCAATATAGCAAAACCGCACCCCCTTCTTGAGCAGCACGGTGGTCAGCGTTGCGGTGGTAACCGCTTCAAGCGCGGTTTTCTGGGCTTGGGTCAGGGCCATGGAGGATCCTTTCAATATCTCGCGCTTCAATACAGCGCCCGCGCCATGGGGCAAGGTGCGGAACCTCAGCTGCGCGACCAGCCAATCCGCCCCATCGCACCGCAAGCCGCGCAATCGGGCTTCCAGGCGCCGTGTTCCGCGCCACAGGCATCGCAGCGCCAGCGCGGCGCGCCGGCGGCATTGGCGGCTTCGCGCAGCCAGGCGGCCTCAGCGGCGCGGCCTTCGCCGCTATCGCCATGTTCGGCGCGTTCCAATTCCGCGAAAAGCAGATAGGCACGCCGATCCGCCGCACCACTATGCACCAAGCCATCCAATTCGCTGCGCGCCCGACCCGTGAGCCCCGCCGCCAGCGCCACACGCGCCATCAAAAGCCGCGCTTCGGGGTGGGTAGGGTTGCGATGTGTGAGGTCCTCCACCGCCTTCACACGGGCGAGTGGCGCCGGCACGGTCTCAATCCATGCGGTGCCCAAATCCGGGTGCGGTGCGGCATTCCAGGCCGCTTCCAAAACGCCACGCGCACGGCGCTGGCTGCCGGCGGCCATCAGGCGCGCCGCCTGCGCCAAAGCCGCCGGGGCGAATTTCACATCCGCCGCAACCGCTTGCTTTTCCAACTCCGCCGCCTTGGAGGCATCGGGCTCCGCCGCTGCGGCTGCCAGCGCCAAGGCAGCGCGCGGACCATCGGGTGGGCAAAGCGCCAGCGCCTCACGCCAATCCCTTGTGCGTTCCGCCAGCAGGCGGCGTTCTTCGCGAAGCCACGCCGCACCTGGTTGCGCGGCCTCTGCTTCCCGCGCCAGGCGCTGGGCTTCGGGCCAATCCTCGCGCTGCATGGCTTGCCGCAGCAGCCCGCGCAGCCCGAGGAAGCGCGCCGCTGGATCATCCGCCAATTTCTTGAAAATCGCCCCGGCAGCGTCTTCCTTGCCGGCGAGTTTCTCGGCCTCTGCGGCCAGCAAAAGGGTTTGCGGCGTATCGCCCAAAACTGCCCGGGCGCGGCGGGTTTCTTCCAGGGCGCGCGGGGCGGTGCCGGCACCAAGTGCAATCAGCGCGCGCGTGATGGCCAGATCGCCATCGGCCCGGCGTCGCGCGGCGCGGCGCAGCCCCATCCTGCCCGGCACACCCCGAGACCATGACCAAAGCCGCAAGGCGCCATGCAGCAGAATAAAGCCCAGCGCCAGAAGTGCGGCCGCCACCGGCACGGGCAGGCCGATCCAGAACTCGCCGGCGCGGATTTCAACCGTGCCGCCCAGCCTCAGCAACCAAAGCGTGATCGCGGCGACACCAATCAGCGCCGCCAGCAGCAAAAGCGCCTTGCGCATGGCGCCTCAGCCCCCGGCCAGGGTGATGATGGCCGCGCGTGCGGCGAGCAGCGCCTGGGCTTCCGCTTCCCAGGCGCCAAGCGCCGCGCGGGCAGCAGGCGGCAGCGGCGAAAGCCTGCCCAAAGCCCCTGGCAGATCGCCCGCTTCCAAAGCCCGGCGCGCCGATTCCAAAGCGGCGGCGGCCTCATCGCCCCAAATCACCGTCTCACCGCGCCGAATGGTGATCAGCCCCGCCAGCCTCGCAGAGGCGCTTTCCAGAATGGATTGCCCGTCCCGCGCCGGTTCACTCGCGGCACGTGCCGCGCGGGCGGCGTCTTCAAAAGCCAAACGAAGTGCCGCTTCGGTCGGCGGGATGGCCGAGGCGAAGCGGCTCAGCGCTGCCGGTGGGTTGGGGAAGGGCGCCAGTGTGGGACCCAGCGCCTGCCCCGCATCCAGCCGCGCGCGCAGCGCGGCAATGGCCTGCACGCGATTGGTCCGCGCCTCAAGCCCCGCAATGCGCGATTGCGCCGCTTCAAGCGCCTGCATCCGGGCGCCAAGCGCCGATTCGGCGCCGGCCAGCCTGCCTTCCAAGGCAGTGCCAGCGGCCGCGATGCGTTCGCCTTCAAGCTTTTCGGCGGCTTCCAGGCGCGAGAGCAGGCTGCGCGCCAGGTCTTCGGTCCGGCGCAAAGCCTCGGCATCGGCGGCTTGCAGCCGGGCGGCCAGCGCATCCTGGCGTTCCGTCAGGCGATCCAACCTTGTGGCCAGGGTTTCCGCCAAGGCGCGGGGCGCGAGGCCGGAGACATCAAGGCTTGGCGCGGGCCTGCCTTCCAAGCCAGCAAGCCGGGCTTCCAGCGCTTCAAGCCTTTGCGCCATCGGCGCCAGATCCGGCGCCGCAGCAGCGCGCGGCCTGGCTTCCAGCGCGGTAATGCGGGCTTCCAAAGGCGCGGCACTGAAACCGGGCCGGGCTTCCAAAGCGGCGAGCCGCGCTTCCAGGGGGCCAAGATTGGGCAAAGGCGGGGCGCTTGGTCGGGGCGTGATCAGCAGCCAGGCAAGCGCCAATACCAGCACCGCGCCGCCGGCAAAAAG
>JBIKXA010000082.1:0-15836 GCA_044356015.1 Roseomonas sp. | reverse complement strand
GGGAAGCGCTGACAGTGTTCTTTGATGTGCGCGGGGTGAATGAATTGAAGAAAAAGCCAGCCACATCGGAATTGCTGGATTGGCTGAAGCTGCTGACGATTGAAGACATGCCGCCCGAAGCGCTGCGTAGCCAGGATAATAAAACCGCCATCCCGCCGCTTTATGGTGCGCTGTTGAAGAATGAACAGGATGTGCATTTGTTTGAACGCCTGGCCTTCCTGACGCGGCGTCGCGGCGGCTAGGACGGACGATCGTGTTCGTCACCGTCAACGGTACAAGGCTCTATTTCGATGTCGAAGGCGCCGGGCTGGTACCGGACGGGACGCGCATGCGCGCGAAGCCGACAGTCGTGCTACTGCATGGCGGGCCGGGCTTCGACCATTCCATCTACAAGCCGGCCTTTTCCGCACTCTCGGACGCGGCGCAGTTGATCTATGTCGATCTGCGCGGTAGCGGCCGAAGCGGCGGCGACCATCCGGAGGCATGGAACCTCGCGCAATGGGGCGACGACGTGAAGGGGCTCTGCGACGTGCTCGGCATCGAGCGCCCCATCGTGCTCGGCACCTCCTTCGGCGGCTTCGTGGCGCAGGCCTATGCCACCCGCCATCCGGCACACCCCGCGGCGCTGGTGCTTGCAAGCACCGCGGCAAGGATCGATTTCGACGTCGTGTTCGATGCCTTTGAGCGGCTCGGCGGGACCGAGGCGCGGCAGGTGGCAGAAGCCTACTGGCGGAATCCTGGCGACGCCACGCGGATCAGGTACTTTGCCGTCTGTCTGCCGCTCTATCGGGCGAAGCCGCCGCAGGACGACGCGATTCGCCAACGCGCCATCGTGCGCAATGCTGTCGCGATACACTTCAACGGGCCAAGCAACGAGCATGGCCGGATGGATTTCCGCCCACTGCTTCGCACCATCCGCTGCCCAGTGCTGGTCATGGCGGGCGACCGCGACCCAATCACGCCGATGGCGTTCAGTGAGGAGATCACCGCGCATCTACCACCGCACCTCGTTCGCCTCGAACGTTTCACGGGATGCGGGCACGGCGTGCAGGCGGACGACCCGGTGCGCGCCTTCGCTTTGCTGCGGGACTTCATCCGAGAGGTTCATGCGAGCGAGGCCGCGGCCGGCGGCGTGGCCGCCTAGGGAGACCGGCACGATGTTCGCACCCTTCATCATCGCGCTGCGCGCTGCCGGTGTGCCGGCTTCCATTACGGAATATTTGGCACTTCTGCGGGCCTTGAAGGCCGGCGTGGCAGGCTTTGATGTGGAGGATTTCTACCATCTGTCGCGCGCCGCACTGGTGAAGGATGAACGCCACCTTGATCGGTTCGACCGGGTTTTCGGTGAAATCTTCAAGGGGCTGGAAGCGCCGCCCGGGGAACCGGTGGTAGAAATCCCCGCCGAATGGCTGCGCAAAATGGCCGAGAAATTCCTGACCGAGGAAGAACGCGCGCAGATTGAAGCGCTTGGCGGTTTCGACAAGCTGATGGAAACGCTGCGGCAGCGTTTGGCGGAACAAAAGGGCCGGCATCAGGGCGGTTCGAAATGGATCGGCACTGCCGGCACATCGCCCTTTGGTGCCTATGGCTATAACCCGGAAGGCGTGCGGATCGGCCAGGAAGAAAGCCGCAATCGTCGCGCCGCCAAGGTGTGGGATAAGCGCATCTACAAGGATTTGGATGAGGATGAGGCGCTATCATCTCGCAACATGAAAGTGGCCTTGCGGCGCCTGCGCCGCTTTGCGCGCACGGGTGCGGCGACGGAATTGGATATGCCGGGCACGATTGGTGCCACCGCGCGCAATGGAGGGTCGCTTGATCTGCATATGGTGCCGGAACGCCGCAATGCGGTGAAGGTGCTGCTGCTGATGGATATTGGCGGTTCCATGGATGATCATATCCGCATCTGTCAGGAATTGTTTTCCGCGGCGCGTGGTGAATTCAAGCATCTGGAATTCTATTACTTCCATAACTGTCCCTATGAACGGCTTTGGCGCGAAAATCGCCGCCGCAAGGAAACCGAGAAAACCACGCAGGAAGTGCTGCGCACCTATGGCCCGGATTGGCGCCTGGTGCTGGTGGGCGATGCCACCATGGGGCCTTATGAAATCTCTCAGCCCGGTGGTTCGGTTGAGCATTGGAATGAGGAATCAGGCGTGGTCTGGATGGGCCGCCTGACGCGGCATTTCCGCCGCGCTGCCTGGCTCAATCCTGTGGACCAGCAGCATTGGCGCTATACCCATTCCATCGGCATGATGCAGGGGTTGATGGATAACCGCATGCATCCGCTGACGCTGGCGGGGCTTGAATCCATGGCACGGGAATTGGCGAAATGATGCCCGTGCCGCAATCAAATCATAGCAAGAAGGAAACGCTGTTTCATGGCCTCTAAGCCTCGTCTGCCGCGCGGGCGGCAATTCTTTGCCAATCCGGGCCCCACCAATATTCCGGATTCCGTGCTGCTTGCAGTGGCGCATGTCACGGTTGATTTCAATGATCCTGCCTTCATGCCGGTCTATGAAAAATGCGTCGCAGGGCTGAAGCGCATTTTGAAGACCGAACAGGAAGTCTTCATGTACACAGGTTCTGGCCACGCGGCTTGGGAAGCGAGCCTCGTCAATCTGTTTTCGCCCGGCGATACGGTGGCTATCATTGAAACCGGCCATTTTTCGCAAAGCTGGGCGCAAATGGCCGAGGATTTGTCCTTGAAGGCCGAAGTGATCAGTGCGGATTGGCGCCGGGGCGTTGATTTCGCCGCGCTGCGCGCAACCCTGGCTGCAGATAAGGACCATCGCATCAAGGCGATTTGCGCCGTGCATAACGAAACCGCAACGGGCATGGAACTGCCGTTGAAGGATGTGCGCGCGGCGCTGGATGCCGCGAAGCATCCTGCCCTTTTGCTGAGTGATACCATTTCCTCGCTTGGGTCGCTTGATTTCCGCATGGATGAATGGGGCGTGGATGTCGCAGTTGGCGGCAGCCAGAAGGGCTTGATGCTGCCCACCGGCATGTCCTTCACCGGCGTTTCGGCCAAGGCGATGGAAGCGCATAAAACATCGCGTTTGCCGAAATCCTATCTTTCCTGGACGAATATGCTGACGCGCAAGCATAAATCCTTCGTTGGCACAGTGCCGACTTCCTTCTTTTACGGCTTGCAGGAATCACTGCGCTTGCTGGAAGAAGAGGGTTTGGATCAGGTCTTTGCGCGGCATTCGCGCCTCGCGGAAGCGGTGCGGCGCTGCGTACGCCATTGGTCCGGCAATGCCGGGCCGCAGCTTTTTTGCACCAATCCGGATCGGTATTCGGATAGCGTGACCTCCATTCTGATGCCCGAAGGCCATGATGCGGAAGCGGTGCGGCGTACGGCGCTGCAAAGCTTCAATGTCTCGCTCGGTGGTGGGCTTGGGCCTTTGGGCGGCAAGGTATTCCGTATCGGTCATTTGGGCGATTTGAATGAACCGATGATTTTGGGCACGCTTTCCGTGGTTGAAATGGCGCTGAAGCTGAATGGCGTGCCGCATGCGCCAGGCGGCGTCGCGGCAGCGATGGAATATCTGGCGGAAGCCGCGCGTTGACGTGATTGATGGGCGCGTCTTGCGGCGCGCCCATGCCTATCAAAACCGGCAAGAAAAAGCCGGAGATTGCAGGAGGAAGCAGTAAAATGTTCATCACCCATCGCGGCGTTTATCGCCATGCTGATATGCAGCGGCTGTTCAATCCTGCCTCGATTGCCGTGATCGGCGCTTCCCCGCGCGCGGGTTCCTTCGCGGATCGCACCATCAGCGCGCTGTCTGGCTATACGGGTCGGCTGCATCTGGTGAATAGCCGTTATGAGAAAATCGGTGAGCGCCCCTGCTATCCTTCCGTTGCCGCGCTGCCGGAAGTGCCGGATTGCTGCATTGTGGTCGCCGCCAAGGATGCGGTGGAGGAAATCGCGACCGATTGCGCCAAGGCGGGTGTCGGCGGCGTGATGATTTATGCCTCTGGCTTTTCGGAAACCGGACGGGCAGAGGATATCACCGCGCAACAGCGCCTGGCCGCGATTGGGCGCAAGGCGGGGATGCGTATTGTCGGGCCGAATTGCATTGGCATGTTGAATTTCGGCAGCAAGGCCGGTGTCACTTTCATGATCCCGCCGCCGATGGAAACGCCCTTGCCGCATGCGGTGGGGCTGGTCAGCCAATCCGGCGCGCTGGGTTTTTCGCTGGCGCAGGCGGTGATGCGTGGTGTGTCCGTGAGCCATTTGCTCACCACCGGTAATTCTTCTGATATTGATGTCGCGGATTGCGTTTCTTTCCTGGCCGATGATCCGGGGTGCCGCGCGATTGCCTGCGTGTTTGAAGGCATGCCGGACCCGATGCGTTTCATTGAAGCCGCGCAAATTGCCGATGCCGCCAATAAGCCTTTGGTTGTGTTCAAGCTTGGGACGGGTGAACAAGGTGCCGCTGCCGCCATGTCTCATACTGGTTCGCTGGCGGGGTCTCAGGCGGCTTATCGCGCGGCGTTTGAACGTGCGGGCGCGATATTGGTGGATAATTTTGAAGCCATGGTGGAAACCGCTTCCTTCCTGGCCAAGGCGCCACCGCCCAAGGCGCGCGGCGTTGCGGTTGTGGCGGTCTCGGGCGGCGCGGCGATCATGTCCGCCGATCGCGCGGAAGAACGTGGCATTCCGCTGCCGCAGCCAACCCCGCCGGTGCAGGCGATATTGGAATCGCGCATTCCGGATTTCGGTTCCGCGCGCAATCCTTGCGATGTCACCGCGCAAGTGGCGAATGATCCGGAAAGCCTGACCGCCTGCGCTTCCGCCATGTTGGGTGAGGAGCATTACGGCACGCTGCTTTACGCACAAATTTATTCAACCGAGCTTTCCGCCAAGCGACCCGGCGAATTGGCTGCCATCGCCGCGCAGCATGACAAGCCGATTTGCGTGGTTTGGACCACGGAATGGCTGGAAGGGTTCGGTTCGAAGGAGGCAGAGCAAAACCCGCGCATCGGTCTGTTCCGTTCCATGGATCGTTGCTTTGCCACGCTGGATCATTGGCATAAGCGCGAAGAACGCCGCCGCGCCGGGCCGCGCAATTATATGCGCGCATCGCGCCCGGAAGCGGCAAGCGAAGCGGCGGCTTTGATCAAGGCGGCAGGGAATCGCACGCTGACCGAACGCGAAGCGAAGCAAGTGCTGGCGGCCTATGGCGTACCGGTGGTGCCGGAACGGCTGACGACCACAGAGGATGAGGCTCTGGCGGCGGCCAAGACGCTTGGCTGGCCGGTTGCGATCAAGGTGGAAAGCCCCGATCTGCCGCATAAGACTGAAGCGGGCGTGATCCGGCTGAAGCTGACGGATGAGGCCGAATTGCGCGAAGCCTTCCGCGCCGTCATGGCCAATGCCAAGCACCATGCGCCGAATGCGCGCATCAATGGCGTGCTGGTGCAGCCCATGGCGAAGCCGGGTGTTGAAATCATGGTCGGCGCGCGCATTGATCCGCTGATGGGCCCACTTATTGTCGCTGGGCTTGGTGGTGTGTTGGTGGAATTGATGCGCGATTCAGCGCTGGCGCTGGCCCCCGTTACACAAGGTGAGGCGCTTGGCTTGTTGGGCCGGCTAAAAGGCCGCGCGGCACTGGAAGGCTTCCGCGGTGCGCCCGCTGCCGATATGGATCGGCTGGCGGATATCATTGTGCGGCTGTCGGAATTCGCCGCAGATCAGCGCGACCTGATCGCTGAACTGGATGTGAACCCCATCATCATCGCCGGCAGTGACGCGGTGGCGGTGGATGCGCTGATTGTCAAAGCCTGAGGCATTATCATGAACAAGCCCCTTTTCCTCCTTTGGACCGATGGCGCGGAAGCCTATCGTAAAGCGATCATCGCAGCGGGGCTTGATCAGCGCATTCGCCTGGAAGAATTGCCGCGCAATGCCACGCCAAGTGTGGCGCAATTGCAGGAAACGGAGGCGATGCTGACCTGGGGGCCGCCTTCCGGAACACTCACGCAAATGCCAAGGCTGCGTTGGGCTCAGGCACTCACGGCGGGGGTGGAGCATTGGCTTTCGCGTGCGGATTTGCCGCCTGGACTGACGTTGACTTGCGCGCGGGGGACGCATCGCGTGCAGATGCCGGAAAACATTCTGGGCGCGCTGTTTCACATCACCAAACCCTATGCCGCGATTGTTGGCGATAACGCCGCCAGCACCTGGACGCGGCGTGTTTCTTCCACCCTGGCGGGGCAGACGCTAGGCATTTTGGGCCTGGGTGCGATTGGGCAGGAATTGGCGCGCAAGGCGGCGGCTTTGGAGATGCGCGTGATCGGCACGCGCCGCGCAACTGGTCCATTGCCGCATGTGGAACGCGTTTATGCGCCGGAAGAAACGGATGAAGTGCTCGCGCAGTCTGATTTCGTCGTGCTGCTGCTGCCCGCAACGCCCGAGACGGAAAACATCATCAATGCCGCGCGGTTGGCGCGCATGAAGAAAACTGCCTGGCTGCTCAATTTCGGGCGCGGCGCCTTGATTGATGATGCGGCGCTGGTGGCCGCGGCTAAATCCGGCAGCATTGCCGGCGCCATCCTGGATGTGTTTCGCCAGGAACCCCTGCCCAAGGATGATCCTTTCTGGGGCACGGAAAATATCCTGGTGCTGCCGCATATTGGTGGGCTGCATCCGGCGCGGGATTCCATGGTGGCGGCGCTGCTCGTGGAAAACCTGCGGCGCTTTTTGGATGGCGCGCCGCTCAAGGAAGTGGTGGATCGCAAGGCGGGTTACTGACCCCATGGCCTACGCGCCTTTCGATCTGAGCGGCAAGGTTGCGCTGATCACCGGCGGTAATTCCGGCATCGGGCTTGGCATGGCCCGCGCCTTGGCAGAAGCGGGCGCTGATATCGCGATATGGGGCAGCAATGCCGCGAAGAATGCCGCAGCTTTGGAAAGCTTGAAGCCGCTTGGCGTGCGCCTGCATGCGGCTATCTGCGATATCAGCGATGAAGCGGCGGTGGAGCGCGCCTTTGCGGAAACCGTCGAAAAGCTTGGCCGCGTGGATGCGTGTTTTGCCAATGCCGGCACTTATGGCCATGCATCCCGCTTCACGGCTTTGGAAACCGCTGAATGGCAACGCGTCATGCGCATCAATCTGGATGGAGCCTTCTTCACTTTGCGCGCCGCGGCGCGGCATATGGTGGAACGCGGTGGCGGCGGGTCGCTCGTAGCCACCGCATCGCTTGCCGCCATTGAAGGTGCCGCGCGCAACGCCCATTACGGCGCCACCAAGGGCGCGCTGGTGGCCATGATCCGCGCGCTGGCGGTCGAGTTGGCGCGGCATGGCATTCGCGCCAATGCCATCCTGCCTGGCTGGATCGAAACCGCCATGACCGCCGGCAATGTGGCCGATGAGCGTTTCAGCGGCGCCGTCCTGCCCCGCATCCCGGCCAGACGCTGGGGCCAGCCGGCGGATTTCGGCGGCATTGCGGTTTATCTGGCAAGCGACGCCTCTGCCTATCATTCCGGCGATTGCCTGGTGATTGATGGCGGCTATTCGCTGTTTTGAGCCTCCCCCTCTGGACCGTTGGGCGGAGCTTGGGTTAGGAAAGCGATGCGTTGCCCCTGTGGCGGAACGGTAGACGCAGACGACTCAAAATCGTCCGCCCGTAAGGGCATGGGAGTTCGAGTCTCCCTGGGGGCATTCCTTCAATTCATGCGTGCTTGAGGTAATCCGCAACATGGCGGTGATAATGGCCAAGTATGCGCGGTTTGCCTGTGGCGGTCCTTTCGGCGTGGCGGTTCATGGCGCGCCAGCGCCATAGGATGCGCGCCACCTCATGCGTGGTGGTGCCGAAGATGCCGGGACTGTCGCGCAGCATCGCCAAAGCCTCGGCGTAATCGGCATCAAAGACGCCCGCGCGCGTTTCCGTGAGCTGCCCCGCGCGAAGCTGATAGCGATAGGCAAGCGCCGCTGAGACCGGCGCCCGCCCACCGGCCTGCGCCAGCCCCTGCAAATCCGCCCAGACATCATCAATCAGGCGAAAGGGGCGAAAGGGCTCGGCAGTCGCGCGCGGGCGCAGCAGATGGAGTGAGGCGAAGACCTCTCGCCATTCACGCCAGCCCAGGCTTGCCGTCCCTGGGGGCGGGACGCGGCGGAGCGCGGTGCCATCCGGGGTGCGGATGATGCTGGGGATCACGGCCGCGCCCTGCGCGCGCGCCATTCCCAGCGTTGCCGCCAGGCCATCCGCCGTGCCTTCATAGCCATCATCAGCATCAAGCATGGTAATGAAATCGCCCCGTGCCAAAGCCAGCGCGCGGTTGCGCGCGGCGGGTGCGCCGGAGGCAATCGGCCCGATGGGGGCAAAAACCAGCCTGGGGTCGGCGGGTAGGCAGTCCCGGTAATCCGTGCCGTCATCGGAAGCGATAATGACCTCCACCGCCGCGTCTTCAGCACACGCAAAGACCGAGGCGACGGCAGCGCCGATTTCCGCGCGCAGCTGATGCGCGGCCATGAGGATACTGATTTGGGGCGCGGGGTGCATGCGGGTTCCGGCTTGGGGGTGGGGCGCTTTTCCTGGCGTTAATCTGGCGGCGCCGGGATGATGAATGTCAAGAAAGGCCGGTTTTCGCGCGATTTTGCGGCATCTTGCCATTTCTCTCTGGACAAGCGCCTCCAGAATGGATTCTTTAGAGATCACTTCAAGTCATGGGGTTATCGCGCTTATGGCGCTGCTTTCCATCTTCAAGCGCATCCTGAAAGGGGTGCTGGTGCCGGCCGTGTTCCTTGCGGTATCTGGCTATTTCGCCTGGCACGCCGTGCATGGCGAACGCGGACTGATGGCGCGCGACAAGCGCCAGGGGGATATCGTGGCGGCGCGGGCAACGCTTCAGCAAGCCGAGGCCGAGCGCGATGCGATGGAACGCCGTGTCGCCGGACTTCGCGGCGATAGGCTTGATAGGGATCAGCTTGAAGAACGTGCCCGGTCGCTGCTCAATATGGTTGGGCGGGATGAGGTGATTGTGCCTTATGGCCCGGAGCGCCGCCTTTATTGAGCCCCTGGCGCTGCGCCTGAATTTGCTGATTTTTCAAGCGTTACGGAACCTGGCTTATGGCACTGGGGCGGTGCCCTTCTTGTATCCTCCATGATGAAACAGACACTTAACTGAATTATAGTTAATCGCATTATTGCATTGCAAAAACACGGTTTTTTAGTCTTTCATGGCTTGAAATTGCCAATTGCCCGGCGCTAATGGTGCCAGGAAGCTAAGCCCCGGAGGAAATGACCATGCCCCAGGCCACCGAAACCGCCGCCAAACGGCGCGGCAAAGCCAAGGCGCCGTCTCTGTCGCGCGAAGAAATGCTGCGCGCCTATCGCGACATGCTGCTGATCCGCCGTTTTGAGGAAAAAGCCGGCCAGCTTTACGGCATGGGGCTGATTGGTGGCTTCTGCCATTTGTACATCGGCCAGGAAGCGGTGGTTGTCGGCATGCAAATGTGCCTGAAGCCGGGGGATCAGGTGATCACCTCCTACCGCGATCACGGGCATATGCTGGCCACCGGCATGGAAGCCCGCGGCGTCATGGCGGAGCTCACCGGGCGCATTGGCGGCTATTCCAAGGGCAAGGGCGGGTCCATGCATATGTTCAGCCGTGAGAAGGGTTTTTACGGCGGGCACGGGATTGTTGGCGCGCAGGTCTCGCTCGGCAATGGGCTCGCCTTCGCCAATTGGTATCGGCAGGATGGGCGCGTGGCCGTGACTTATTTCGGGGAAGGTGCTTCCAATCAGGGCCAGGTGTTTGAAAGCCTGAATCTGGCCGCTTTGTTCAAGCTGCCCTGCATTTTCATCATCGAAAACAATAAATACGGCATGGGCACCAGCGTTGATCGCGCCTCGGCGTCGCGCGATTTGTCGCAGAATGGCGCGCCCTGGGGCATTCCGGGTGAACAGGTGAATGGCATGGATGTGGCCGCCGTGCGCGAAGCCGGCGAACGCGCTGTGGCGCATTGCCGCGCCGGGAAGGGTCCTTATTTGCTGGAAATGAAGACCTATCGCTATCGCGGCCATTCCATGTCCGACCCCGCGAAGTACCGCACGCGTGAAGAAGTGCAGAAAATGCGCGAAACATCGGATTGCATTGAAACCGCGCGCAAGACCCTGCTGGATGATCTGGGCGTGACGGAGGCCGATCTGAAGGTGATTGATGATGAGGTGAAGGCGATTGTCCAGGACAGCGCCGATTTCGCCCAGGAAAGCCCGGAACCGCCGGAATCCGAATTGATGACCGATATTCTGGTGGAGGCGAATTGAGATGGGTGCCGTTATTCTGATGCCCGCGCTTTCCCCCACCATGACGGAAGGCAAGCTGGCCCGCTGGCTGAAAAAAACCGGCGACAAGGTGAAATCCGGTGAGGTGATCGCCGAGATTGAAACCGACAAGGCGACCATGGAAGTGGAAGCGGTGGATGAAGGCGTGTTGACCTCCATCCTCGTGCCGGAAGGCACGGAAAATGTCGCTGTGAATACGGCGATTGCGGAATTGGATGGCGGTGCCGGCAGCGCAAAAGCCGCGCCCGCGCCGATGGTAGCGCCCGCGCCCGTGGCTGCCCCTGCATCTGTCCCCGCGGCGCCACGCGCTGCCACGCCCGAGAAGGATTGGGGCCCGACCAAGACCATCACGGTGCGCGAAGCCTTGCGCGATGCCATGGCGGCGGAAATGCGCGCCGATGCGGATGTGTTCCTGATTGGCGAAGAAGTCGCGCAATACCAGGGCGCCTATAAGATCAGCCAAGGCTTGCTGGAAGAATTCGGCCCACGCCGCGTGATGGATATGCCGATCACGGAACATGGCTTTACCGGCATGGCGGTGGGTGCAGCCTTTACCGGCCTGAAGCCCATTGTGGAGTTCATGACCTTCAATTTCTCGATGCAGGCGATTGACCAGATCATCAATTCCGCCGCCAAGACGCTGTATATGTCTGGCGGGCAATTGGGCTGCCCCATCGTGTTCCGTGGGCCGAATGGTGCCGCTTCCCGCGTCGCGGCGCAGCATTCGCAATGCTATGCTTCCTGGTATGCGCATTGCCCGGGGTTGAAGGTTGTCGCACCCTGGTCGGCTGCCGATGCGAAGGGGCTGCTGCGCGCCGCCATTCGCGACCCCAATCCGGTGATCGTGCTGGAAAATGAAATCCTCTATGGGCAGAGCTTTGAATGCCCGACGGCGGATGATTTCATCCTGGATATCGGCAAGGCGAAGGTGGAACGCGAAGGCAGCGATGTGACCATCGTTGCTTTTTCCATCATGGTTGGCATGGCGATGCAGGCGGCGGAAAAGCTTGCGGAACAAGGGATCAGTGCGGAGGTGATCAATCTGCGGTCCATCCGGCCTTTGGATACGGAAACCATCGCGGCTTCCGTGCGCAAGACCAATCGCCTGGTGACGCTGGAAGAAGGCTGGCCCTTCGCTGGCATCGGCGCAGAGGTTGCCATGCAGATCATGGAAACCGCCTTTGATCATTTGGATGCGCCGCCGGTGCGCGTGACGGGCGTGGATGTGCCCATGCCCTATGCCGCCAATCTGGAAAAACTCGCGCTGCCGCGCCTGGAACAGGTGGTGGAAGCGGCGCGCAGCGTGACGTATCGCCGGTAAGGGAGAAGCACCATGGCCACGAATATTCTGATGCCCGCGCTTTCGCCCACCATGACGGAAGGCAACCTGGCGCGCTGGTTGAAGCAGGAAGGTGACCGGATCAAGGCCGGCGATGTGATCGCGGAAATCGAAACCGATAAGGCGACGATGGAAGTGGAAGCGGTGGATGAGGGTATTCTGGGCCGCATCCTGGTGCCTGCCGGCACGCAAGGCGTGAAGGTGAATGATGTGATCGCCGTGCTGGTGGAAGCGGGTGAGGCCGTGCCCGTCGCTGGTGCTGCGCCAAAGGCCGCGCCGGCGCCAGCCGCTGCCCCGGCGCCGGTTGCGGCACCTGTTGCCGCCGCGCCTGTTGCTGCGCCAGCATCGGGTGATCGTGTTTTCGCAAGCCCACTCGCGCGGCGCATGGCCGCGCAGGCTGGTGTGGATATCAGCAAAATCGCCGGTTCCGGCCCCAATGGGCGCATTGTGAAGGCGGATGTGGATGCGGCGCTATCACGCGGCCCGGCACCTGCGCCGGTGGCCGCGCCCTCAGCCGCGCCAGCGCCTGCCGCCGCGCCGCGCCCTGCCGCACCGGTGGCGATTACCGCGCCGCATACCGCCGTGCCGAATAGCAGCATGCGCAAGGTGATTGCGCGCCGCCTTTCCGAATCCAAGGCAACCATCCCGCATTTCTATGTCAGCACCGATGTGGAAATTGATGCGCTGCTGAAGATCCGCGCTGATTTGAATGCGCGCAGCCCGAAGGATGGCCCCGGCGCCTATAAGCTTTCGGTCAATGATCTGGTGATCAAGGCAACCGCGGTAACGCTGCGTCGCTTCCCCAATGTGAATGCGATGTGGACCGAAGATGCCATCCTGCAATTGCATGATGTTGATATCTCGGTCGCGGTTTCCATCCCGGATGGGCTGATCACGCCGATTGTGAAAAACGCCGACATCAAAGGCCTGGCCGCCATCAGCAATGAAATGAAGGACCTGGCCGCGCGGGCCAAATCCGGCAAGCTGAAACCGGAAGAATTCCAGGGCGGCGGTTTTTCGATTTCCAATATGGGCATGTATGGCGTGAAGGACTTCGCCGCCATCATCAATCCTCCCCAGGCCGGTATCCTTGCCGTTTCCGCCGGCGAACAGCGCCCGGTGGTGAAGAATGGTGCGCTTGCTATCGCAACGGTGATGACGCTGACACTTTCCGTGGATCATCGCGTGATTGATGGCGCTTTGGCGGCGGAATTCCTGCAAGCGCTGAAGCGCAATATCGAGGATCCGCTGAGCCTGATGCTCTGATGGCTAAGGGCTTCACGCTGCGGGATGCCACACCGGCCGATATGCCGGTGGTGGTGCATTTCGTGCGTGCCTTGGCAGAATATGAAAAGCTGCTGCATGAGGCGAAGGGCACTGAGGCTGATTTCGCCGCCGCGCTTTTTGGCGAAACGCCACGCGCCGCTGCCATCATCGCGGAAGCGGAGGGCAAAGCGGTTGGGCTCTGCATCTGGTATCGCACCTTTTCCACCTTCACCGCGCGTCACGGCATTTGGGTGGAGGATATTTTTGTTGAGCCCGACTATCGAGGACAGGGCATTGCCCGCGCCATTTTCAAGCGGCTGGCGCGACAGGTGAAGGCAGAAGGCGGCGCGCGGCTTGAATGGAATGTGCTGGATTGGAATGAGCCCGCCATTGGCGCCTATCGCGCCATGGGTGCGCGCGGGCTTGATCAATGGACCATGCAACGTGTTGACGGCGCGGCGCTTGATCGCCTGGCCGAATAGAGGAAGGAGCCTGAGACATGGCTGAGGCATTTGACCTGGTGGTGGTGGGTGGCGGGCCTGGCGGCTATGTCGCGGCCATTCGCGCCAGCCAACTGAAGATGAAGGTCGCGCTGGTGGAGCGTGAAAACCTTGGCGGCATCTGCCTCAATTGGGGCTGCATCCCGACCAAGGCGCTGCTGCGCGCTTCCGAAATTAATCACATGCTGCATAGTCTGGATGCCTATGGCTTTGCCGCCGATAATATCCGCTTTGATTTCGCGAAAGTGGTGAAGCGTTCGCGCGGTGTGGCGGGGCAGCTTTCGGGCGGTGTCAAGCATTTGTTGCGCAAGAACAAGGTCACGGTATTTGATGGGCACGCCAAGCTGGCCGGTGCGGGCAAGGTTGCGGTGAGCAAGGATGGCAAGCCAGTCGCGGAACTCACGGCCAAGCACATCATTCTGGCAACGGGTGCGCGGGCGCGCGTGCTGCCGGGGATTGAACCGGATGGCAAGCTGATCTGGTCCTACCGCGAAGCCATGACTGCGCCGGCGCTGCCGAAGCGGCTGATCGTGATCGGGTCTGGTGCGATTGGGTCTGAATTTGCGTCCTTCTATCGCAATATGGGGTCCGAAGTGACTTTGATTGAAGCGATGGATCGCATTCTGCCGGTTGAGGATGCCGAGGTTTCGGCCTTTGTGCATAAGGCGTTCGAAAAACAGGGCATGAAAGTGCTGGTCGGCGCAAAGCTGCAAGGCGTGCGCAAGGAAGGCGATGCGATTGCCGCCATTGTGGAAGCCGGCGGCAAGGTAACCGAGATCAAGGCGGATCGGCTGATCAGCGCGGTTGGCATTGTCGGCAATGTCGAGGACCTTGGCCTGGAAGGCACCAAAATCCAGGTGGACCGCACGCATATCATCACCGATGCTTTTGGCCGTACCGGAGAGCCCGGCATTTATGCCATTGGCGACCTGACCGGCCCGCCATGGCTCGCGCATAAGGCATCGCATGAGGGGATTATTTGCGTTGAAGCCATCGCCGGGCTGCATCCCCATGCCATGGATACGCTGAATATTCCGGGCTGCACCTATTGCCGGCCTCAGGTGGCCTCGGTCGGGCTCACGGAAGCCGCGGCCAAGGCCAAGGGGCATGAGGTGAAGGTTGGGCGCTTCCCCTTCATCGGCAATGGCAAGGCGATTGCGATGGGTGAGCCGGAAGGCTTCGTGAAGACGGTATTTGACGCCAAAACCGGCGCCTTGCTCGGCGCCCATATGGTGGGGCCGGAGGTCACGGAAATGATCCAGGGCTATGGTATCGCCCGCACCCTGGAGACAACCGAGGCCGAATTGATGCACACCGTCTTCCCGCACCCCACGGTTTCGGAAGCCATGCATGAAAGCGTGCTTGATGCTTACGGCCGGGTGATCCACATATAGCGTCTGATCCGCGTAGGTCGTATGACCGAAGCGGTGAATCAGCCGCTCAAACCAAGTTCCATTATGCCCCCGACTCGCATCGAAATTGACCATCGCACCGCCAAGACGGGTGCCGAAAGGCATCCGGAAAAGGCGCATCGCCCGGATAACCCCATCCAGCGCAAACCCGCCTGGATACGGGTAAAGGCGCCGACGCATCCGGTTTATCTGGAAACCCGCGCCCTGATGCGGGAGAAGAAGCTGGTCACGGTATGCGAAGAAGCAGCCTGCCCAAATATCGGCGAATGCTGGTCTCAGCGCCACGCCACCATGATGATCATGGGGGAGACCTGCACGCGCGCCTGTTCCTTCTGCAATGTCGCCACCGGCATTCCGAAGCCTTTGGACGCTGATGAACCGCGCCGTGTGGCGGAGGCAGTTGCCTCGCTCGGCCTGCGGCATGTGGTGGTGACGAGTGTGGATCGCGACGATCTGCCCGATGGCGGTGCCGCGCATTTCGCCGAAACCATCAGCGCCATTCGCACCGCCGCGCCTGGGACGACGATTGAAGTGCTGACGCCGGATTTCCTGCGCAAGGATGGCGCTTTGGAAGTGGTGGTGGCAGCGCGGCCCGATGTTTTCAATCATAATCTGGAAACCGTGCCGGCGCTGTACCCGACCATTCGGCCAGGTGCGCGATACTATCATTCTCTGCGCCTGCTGGATCGCGTGAAGCAGCTTGATCCTTCCATCTTCACCAAATCCGGCATCATGGTCGGCCTAGGTGAAAAGCGGATTGAAGTGCTGCAAGTGATGGATGATCTGCGGTCTGCCGAGGTGGATTTCCTGACCATCGGGCAATACCTGCAACCATCGGTGAAGCACGCCGCGGTTGATCGGTTTGTGACGCCCGATGAGTTTGAGGATTACGGCAAGGCTGCGCGCGGCAAGGGTTTTCTGTTAGTGTCGGCCACACCTTTGACCCGTTCTTCCTATCACGCGGATCGGGATTTCGCGGCGCTGAGTGCCGCACGCAACGCACAACTGGCCGCGCAAGGC
>JBIKXA010000081.1:0-15881 GCA_044356015.1 Roseomonas sp. | reverse complement strand
ACTTCCAGATATTGGCTCCACCAGCCCTTTTCCAAAAGCGCCGCCTTCAGCCGCATGGCTTCAGCGCTGCCGGGGATGATCGCCGCCAGATCATCGCCGATAATGGCGCGAAATTCGGCACGCACCGTTTCCGCCTGAGTCGCATCGCCGCGGCAGCGTTCTTCCACCACGCGTTCCAACATGCTCCGCACATACGTCACGCCGGCGGCCTTTACCGTTTGCAGATCAATCGGGGAAAGCAGGAAGGGCTTGGCAGGGTCGCGCGCATCCCAGGCGGAATTGGTGAAAAGCGCTTCAAGATCGAGCGTGATGGCCTCTCCGCGCCGCGTGATGGCACCAATCGCATCATCTTCTTCCAAAAAGCGCGAAGCCGTGCCGAAGGCGGGCGTCAGATCAAACGCCGCACCGCGCGCGAAGCCGATCACGCATGGCCCTTCGGGCCGCATGATACGCGCGCAGAAATGCCCCTCGGCAAAATCCACCGGCAATTGGCTGGAAGTGATGTGCATGGTGCCCCCCTTTCTTGCCTGGATATTTTGCTTGAAGTGGCGCCTTCTCGCCAGGGTGCTTGCGCTGCATCAAGAAACCGGGCGGCGCATTCGGATTCTATGCACAAATGCAGGAATTGATCGCTGCGCCCGCCTTTGGCATCGGGCACCCCTTCCTTTCCGCCGTCGGCCCTGCGGCTGCCCGCGCCCTGATGGCCGCCGCCGCGCCCATCTCCCTGCCGCGCCGCGACGTGATTTTCGCGCCCGAGGCCGAAGCAGAAGCCCTTTACCTTTTATTGGAGGGCTCGGTCGGGCTTTCCATGCAGGGGGCGGATGGCGCGCGCGGCCTTTTGGAGATCATCGGCCCCAGTGAGTGTTTCCTGATGCCCGCAGTCATCATGGGCGGCGCCTGGCCCTTTGGCGCCGAGGCCTTGGCCCCAAGCCGCCTGCTCCGCATCCCGCTGGATGCTTTCCACGCCACCATGGCCACGGAACCTCGGCTGGCCGCGGCCAGCCTCACGCAAATGGCGCGGCAATGGCGGGCTCTGGCGGAGCAATTGCGTGACATGAAACTCACCAAGGCCAGCGAACGCGTGGCGCATTTCCTGACCGGGCGGCTGACGCCAGGCGGGCGCGTTGCCATGCCCGAACCGCGTACAGCCATTGCCGCCAGGCTCGGCATGACGCCGGAAAGCCTCTCGCGCGTCATGCATGGGCTGGAAGCGGCAGGGCTGGTGCGCCTGCAGGGCAGGCGGGTGGAAGTGCCGGATGCGGCGGCACTGGCCCAAGGGGCGCGGGCTTCCGGCCAGTAGATTAAGCGGTTAGGCTTCCCCAAAACTGGAGGATTGCCCATGGCCCGCGTACCTGATTTGACAGTGGATGATCTGGCGGAAGCTGATCGAGACCTGCTGAAGCGCCCGATTGCCCTGCATAAGGCGCTGGTCAATAGCCCCAAGGCAGCGCGCGCCTTCTCAGGCCTTGGGCAATTCATCCGCTACGGATCGCGCCTTGACCCGCGCTTGCGCGAATTGGCCATTCTGCAGGTGGGCTGGCAGGCGCGCTCACCTTATGAATGGTCGCATCATGTCAAGATTGGCAAGGATTTCGGCGTGAGCGATGCCGATATCCAGGGCCTGATCGCCGAAAGTGCCGGCCAGGAATCGGCGCTTGAACCACTCGCCAAGCTGGTGCTGTTGGCAGCGCGGGAAGCCGCCGCCGGGCCGGGGGTGAGCGAGGCCACCTACAAGGCGCTCGCCGCGCATTTCGACCATGAACTGATGGTGGATCTGGTGCTGACCATTGCCTTTTACTGTGCCGTGGTGCGCGCCCTTTCATCCTTGGCGATTGAGGTTGAGCCCGAATACCAGCCCTATCTGGACCAATATCCGCTGCCGGCCTGAGGGGCAGCTTTTTACTAAAACACTGATTCAAATAAGTTAAATTTACCGGCTGGGGTTAGCAATCACGCTGGCCGGCGCAGCTTTTGGGTGAAGCGCTGCCCCGGCCCAGCATCCCGGGGTTGCAAATAATTTTCGATTTAACGGCTTCTCCGGGCTGCGCGTTAACCTTTTGGTTAATGCTCCCGATAAAGAATGCGTGAACCGAGGGAGAACGGTGAGCGATGGAACTCAGGATGGTCAAGGCTGGGGTATTGGACATGGCGGTGGAAATGCACGGCCCCGAATCCGGGCCGGTCGCCATCCTGCTGCATGGCTTCCCCGATGACGCGCGCGCCTGGGATGGTGTGGCGCCCGCGCTCGCCGCCCAAGGCTTCCGCGTGCTGGTGCCTTATCTGCGCGGCTATGGCCCGACCCGGTTTCTGGACCCGGCAACACCGCGCTCCGGCGAACAGGCGGCCCTTGGGGCGGATTTGCTGGCGCTGATGGATGCGCTGGCGATCCCGAAGGCAATCCTGGCCGGGTATGATTGGGGCGGGCGGGCAGCCTGTGTGGTCTCGGCCCTTTGGCCTGAGCGGGTGATCGGCCTGGTTTCCGCAAATGGCTATAATATTCAGGACATTGCGGGGAGTATCCGCCCCGCCGCGCCAGCGCAGGAAGCGCGCCATTGGTATCAATGGTATCTGCAAACAGACAGGGGCGCGGCGGGCTTGGCCCAGAATCGGCATAGCCTTTGTGAGCTTCTGTGGCGCATGTGGTCGCCCAATATGGGCTTCTCTGCCGAAAGCTACGCCAAAACGGCGGCCAGCTTCGACAATCCCGATTTCGTGGCGGTTGCCGTCCATTCCTATCGCCATCGCCACCGCGCCGTCGCGGGCGACCCTGCCTATGCGGCGATAGAAGCCCGCCTGGCCACCCGCCCCATGATCACCGTGCCGAGCCTGGTTTTGCACGGGGCCGAGGATGGCGTGGACCCGCCGGAGAATAGCGCCAGCTGCGCCCGGCATTTCGCGCGGCTTTTGGCGCGCAAGGTTGTTCCAACATCCGGACACTTCTTACCACGCGAGTCTGCGGATGAATTTTTAGCCGCGATTCATCTTTTGGTAAGCACTCATTAGGGGAGAAATGACCAATGGTCGTAAAAATCTGTCGAAAAACTCATTTTAAGTATATTTCTTTATCAAGAAATTTACTTTTTTGGACGAATATCCTTCATGAGACGCGAGGGGCTGAAATTTCCTGTTTCAATTTCCCGCGAGTTTCTGTAATCTCTCACCTGTCGGTCAAAAGGAGCGATCAATGCGTGTTCTGCTAGTCGAGGATGATCCTACAACGGCGCGCGGCATTTCGTTAATGCTTCGTCACGCCTCCATGATTGTGGAAACAGCGGATACGGGGGAAGAAGCCCTCGAACTCGCCAAACTCTATGATTATGACATCATCGTATTGGATCTGATGCTGCCGGATTTGGATGGCGGTGAAGTCGTGCGTCGTCTGCGCGCTGGTCGCGTTGAAACGCCGGTGCTGATCCTGTCGGGCGTCAGTCGCCCGCAAACCAAGGTGAAGGTCTTCGGCATGGGCGCCGATGATTTCATCACCAAGCCTTTCGACCAGCAGGAACTGGTCGCGCGTATTCAGGCCATTGTGCGCCGCGCGAAGGGCTTCAGCCAGCCGACCCTGCAGGTTGGCCCGCTGCAACTCAATATCGGGTCGCGCGAAGTCGCCGTTGGTGGCAATGCCGTGCATCTGACCGGCAAGGAATACGCCATTCTGGAACTCCTCGCGCTCCGCAAGGGTGTTGTGCTGACCAAGGAAGTCTTCCTGAACCACCTCTATGGCGGCATTGATGAGCCTGAAGTGAAGATCATTGATGTCTTCATCTGCAAGCTCCGCAAGAAGCTGGCTGTCGCGGGCGGCGCTGACCTGATCGGTACCGTTTGGGGCCGCGGCTATGTTCTGCGTGAACAGAATGACCGTGGAGAGTTTTGGGGCGGCAGCGCCAAGCCAGCGGTCAGCGCTTCAGGCATGCAAGCCGCCTGAGCCATCCGGTTTTGAAACCCATGCGTGATTCGCCTTGAGCGGATCACGTAAGGTATCTGGCAGATCGGGAATCGGGGCGCTTGCGCGTGTTGCGTTCACATGGGTTCACGCAATCCGCTCAATATCATTTTATTTCGAGCATCTTCACGCGTTCAGACTTTTCCATCTGAACGCGACATGCTGAGGAAAAAGGCGTGGTGCGGTTGCGCCTTACGCCCGTCACATGACGGGCTTGGCCTCGGCTTGACGGGCGCATCCCCCTTACAGGTTTTTCAGCAGAACCTCAGCAACGCGCGCGGCATCTTCCTCGGTCATATAGGCATGCATGGGCAGCGACAGCACCTGGCCTGCCAGCCTTTCACTGATGGCAAGCGGCGGTTCTTCCCCGGCGAAGGCGGCTGCGTGATGCGCGGCATAGGCGGGCTGGCGATGCAAGGGCTTCGGGTAATAAATGCCACTGCCGATCCGCCCGGCCGTGAGCGCCGCTTGAACCTTGCTGCGCTGGTCAGCATCACGCAGGCGGATGGTATAAAGCCCCCAGGCATTAACCGCTTCCGCAGGTGCGGCCTGGATGCCGACCCTGCCCGCGAGAGCCATATTATAGACAGCGGCTATCTTCGCACGCATCGCGAGTTCGCCTGCCAACAGCGGCAGTTTGGCAGCCAGTATGGTCGCCTGGATGGTATCAATCCGGCCATTCATGCCGGTGCGCTCCACCTCATAGCGCGTCTTGCCTTCGCCATGGGTGCGCAGGCTGCGATACAATTCCGCCCGCGCCGGATCATCCGTGATCAGGGCACCCGCATCGCCATAAGCGCCAAGCGTCTTCGTCGGGTAGAAGGAAAGCGCTGCCGCATGGCCCCAGCGCCCAAGCTTCTTGCCATTGATGCTGGCGCCAAAAGCCTGGGCAGCGTCATCCAGCGCGAACATGCCTTCGCGGGCACAAATCGCTTCAATCGCCGGCCAATCGGCCGGTAGGCCGAACAAATCTACGCCCACCACGGCGCGCGGGCGGAGCGCACCGCGGCGCTTCACTTCCTCAATCCGCCGTTCCAGATCGGCGATATCCATATTGTAGCTGAATTTATCCACATCCACGAAAACCGGCGTGGCACCGAGCACCAGCGGCACTTCCGCGGTCGCTGTATAGGTAAAGGCGGGCAGGAACACCGCATCGCCGCGCCCGATCCCTTCAGCCATCATGGCGATCTGCAGCGCATCCGTGCCTGAGGATACCCCCACGCAATGCGCCGCGCCCGCAAAGGCGGCGAGGCCCGCCTCAAGCTCAGCCACCTCGGGGCCCATGATGAAGCGCCCCTGATCGAGCACCGCGGCAATGCGCCGATCAAGTTCTGGCCGGATCAGCTTTTGCTGCGCCATCACGTCAAACAATTGAATGGGGCGAGGTTCGCTCATCAGCTATCGGACCCTTTCGAAAAATCAGGGGCGAAACTGAACCCCAAAGGCCCGCATGCCAAGGCATGAGCCATCAATAAACCTTTCTGCCTGTTTCAAGGCAGAATTATGCGCTTGGCGCCCGCGGTGTGAGGCGCGCGGTGCGCAGGGTTTCCAGGCATTCCAGCAGGGGAGCTTCCAAGGCGGCCAAGCCGGCCGCATCCAGCGTTTGAAGCCTTTGGCGCAACAGCGTGAGCAGCTCTTCTGCCGTCAATTCAGGGATGGCGGGGGCGGCTATTGTCGCGCTCACTGCTTCGGCATCATCCCAAATGATGTGTATTTCCCCAGCCACACGGCGAGCCTCAGTGCTGCCCGCCATTCCATCAATAACCTGCCGGCGACAGCCGGGATTAGCCTCCAACAGGTCGCGATAATGGCGATAGCCACTCTCATCCGGCCCACGCAGCAGGATGCGCCGATAAAGGTTTACCATGAATTCATGATCTGACCCCTGCATGAGGTCCTGGCCCTTAAGTACACGCATGCTTCCGTTCCCATCACGAATCGATCAGGATTTTGTCCTTATCCCGGCAAAATTTCTGGGCCGTCAACGGCGCGCTTCAAAAAAGCCACGCAATAGGGCAGCGCATTCGCCTTCCCGCACTCCACCCACCACTTCCGGCTGATGATGGCAGGATGAAGCGGCGAAAATCCGCGCGCCATGATCCACCCCGCCGCCTTTCGGGTCATAGGCGCCAAAGACAACGCGGGCGACGCGAAAGAAGGAAGCCGCCTGGGCGCACATCGGGCAGGGTTCCAGGGTTACGGTCAGGGTGCAATCACCGAGGCGGGTTTTGCCCAAATGTCGCGCGGCTTCACGCAAGGCCAGCATCTCCGCATGCGCCGAGGGGTCATGGCGCGCTTCCACCTCATTGCCGGCGCGCGCCAGCACTGCACCGGATTTGTCAGTGACCACGGCGCCGACCGGCACCTCGCCACGGGCGGCGGCGGCGCGGGCTTCTTCAAGCGCGATTTCCATGGGGGTCATGGTGCCTTCCTGCCTTGCCGGGGCTTGCCGGTCCAGGGGGTTCGCGCGATTCCCTTTTCGTCCAATCCAGCCTAAAGCATGCCTCATGCGATCCCTTCCCCTGATTGGTGTCACCCTCGATTCCGAAGAGGCCGGCGGCTGGTCCAAGCTGCCCTGGTATGCGCTTCGGCGGAATTATTTCTCGGCCATTGTGGCGGCGGGTGGCCTGCCCGTTGCGCTGCCGCATCATCCGGAAATGGCGGAAGCCTATTTGGATGAGGTGGATGGGCTGATGGTGACCGGCGGTGCCTTTGATGTGGACCCTGCCCTTTGGGGCGGTGGCGCGCCGCATCCGAAAGTGACACTGAAGCCTGGCCGGACGGATTTTGAGATGGCCGCAACCCGTGCGGCGCTTCAGCGTGACAAGCCCGTGCTTGGGATTTGCGGCGGGCAGCAATTGCTGGCGGTGGCGCTGGGCGGGCGGTTGATCCAGCACATCCCGGATGAGGTGCCGGGGGCGCTCGCACATGAACAACCCAACCCGCGCACGGAACCGGGGCATGAGGTTACCATCACCGATGGCACGATGCTGGCGCGCATCATCGGCAAGCCGCGCATGGCGGTGAATTCCGCCCATCACCAGGCGGTGGCGAGCATTGGCGATGGCGCCTTGGTGAATGCGCTGGCGCCCGATGGCGTGATTGAGGGTATTGAACACCCCGGCTACCGCTTTGCGCTTGGCGTGCAATGGCATCCGGAATATGCGGTTGATCCTGATGACCCGGCGATTTTCCGCGCCTTCATCGCGGCCTGCCGCGCATGAGTGATGAAGAAGCCGCCGATGGCGCACGCGGCGAACGCATTGCGAAATTCCTGGCACGCGCCGGCGTCGCTTCGCGCCGTGATGCGGAAAAGCTGATCGCGGAAGGTCTGGTGCGGATTGGCGGGAAGTTGGTGACCAGCCCCGCGACTTTTGTAGCTGCCGGAGATGCAGTGTTCGTCAATGGCAAGCCGGTCGCCAACCCGGAACGCACGCGGCTGTTTCGCTACCACAAGCCAACGGGATTCGTGACCACGCATCGCGATCCGGAAGGCCGCCCCACGGTTTTTGCCAATCTGCCGCAGGGCTTGCCGAGGGTGGTTTCCGTCGGGCGGCTTGATCTGACCAGTGAAGGGCTGCTGCTGCTCACCAATGATGGCGCGCTGGCGCGGCGCTTGGAATTGCCGGCGAATGGCTGGGTGCGGCGCTATCGTGTGCGCGTCCATGGCAAGGTGGATGAACGCGCCCTGGCTGCGCTCTCGCGCGGCGTGAGCGTGGATGGCGTTGCCTATGGCCCCATCGAAGCCGGGCTTGATGCGCGCATGGGCACCAATGCCTGGCTGACAGTGGCGTTGCGGGAAGGCAAGAACCGCGAAGTGCGCAAGGTGATGGCCCACCTTGGCCTTGTGGTGACGCGGCTGATCCGCACGGCTTACGGGCCGTTTCAATTGGGTTCCCTGCCGCGCGGCGCGGCGGAAGAAGTAAACGCCAAGGTGCTGCGCGAACAATTGGGGTTGGATGCACCCAAGCGCGGGCGCGAAGCAGTAGAAGAACCGGCAGCGCCAGAACCCACTGAAAGCAAGCCCAAGCGCCCACCCCGCGCACGCCATGCCGGGCCGCAAACGCCACGGCGCAGCAAGGGCTGATGCGCATCATCGCCGGGCGCTGGAAGGGGCGCGCGCTGGTGGCGCCATCGGGCCTTATTACCCGCCCGACCAGTGACCGTGCCCGGCAGGCGATATTTGACCAGCTCTGGCACGCGCCCTGGGCTGGGCGTGCCATGTTGGAAAACGCAACGGTCTTGGATGCCTTCGCCGGCACTGGCGCCATGGGGCTTGAGGCGCTGTCACGCGGTGCGGCGCGCTGCTTCTTCATGGAACAGGATCGTGCCGCACTTGCCGCCTTGCGCGCCAATATTGCTGCCTGCAAGGCCGGCGATGCCTGCCGCGTGATTGCAGGGGATGTGACCGCGCCCCCGCCGGCTGCCGCGCCGTGCGGCCTGGTGTTTCTGGACCCGCCCTATGGCAAGGGGCTGGTGCAGCGCGCCCTTGTTGCCTTGCAAGCCAAGGGATGGATTGCGCCCGGCGCGCTGATCATTGCCGAGACAGGGCGCGATGAGGAAGCCGTAGCCCCGCCTGGCTTTGAGGTGATTTCAACGCGCGAACACGGCGCAGCGCGGCTTTCCGCCCTCCGCGCCACGCCGCATTGCGGAGATACCGCAAGCTGATACGCTCCCCCAAAATAGGGAGGATCATGATGCGTCATCTACTTCTGGCAGGCCTTGCCGCCCTTGCCCTTTCAAGCCCTGCCTTGGCGCAGGATCGCACTGTGCGCGTGATCAGCGGTTTCGCCGCCGGCGGCACGGGGGATTTGATGGCGCGGCTGATTGCCGAATATGCCGCGCCGCATCTGCCCGCGCGCGGCGTGGTGGAAAACCGCACCGGCGCCAATGGGCTGATCGCTGCCGAAGTGGTGGCGCGCAGTGCGCCCGATGGCGCGACCGTGCTGCAATGCCCCATGGGCACCATGACCATCACGCCCAATCTGCCGGGGGCGAGCCTGCCGGTTGATCCTCGGACGGAAATGACCGGCATCGTCAATGTTGCGCTTTCCACCTATGGCCTGGTGGTGGCGGCGAATGGGCCGCATAAGGATGTGGCGGGCTTATTGGCCGCAGCGCGCGCCAAGCCGGGCGGCTTGACCTATGCGTCGGCCGGTGTGGGTTCAGCGCAGCATCTTTCGGTGGAATTGCTCAAGGCCAAGACCGGGCTTGATATTGTCCATGTGCCCTATCGCGGCGCGACGCCGGCGATTGTGGATATTCTGGGCGGGCGCGCGGATTTCATGATCACCAATCTTGGCGATGTGACGCGCCAGATCCAGGGTGGCGAATTGCGGCTATTGGCGCTGGGTGATCCTACAGGCTCCCCGCTATTTCCCCAGGCGCGCCCGATTTCAGATTGGGTGCCAGGGCTTGAAATGGCCGGCTGGTTCGGTGTTTGCGGCCCGCGCGCCATCACCCCCGATGCAGCGCGCGCCTGGAATGACGCCATGAAGAAGGCGCTGGAAAACCCAACTTTTCGGCAGAGGCTGCTCGATTCCGGCCTGACGCCCAATTTTGAGGATATGGCCAGCTTTAATCGCCGTATCGCGCATGATCTGAAATCCTGGGGTGAGGTGATCCGCGCTGCTGGCATCAAGGCGGATTGACGGGCGCGCGCCATGATCGAACACATCACTGATATCCAAACCCGCGCTGGCGCGATGGAAAGCTTCATTTGCCATCCCGAACGCAACGGCCCCTTTCCCGCCGTGCTGATGCTGATGGATGCGCCCGGCATTCGGGAAGAACTTTACGACATGGGGCGGCGCCTGGCCGCCACGGGCTATTATGTCGTGCTGCCTAATCTTTATTACCGTGCGGGGAGAGATTCGAAATTCGGCCCCGGTGTGCTGACGGTGGGCGACCCGGAACGCGACAGGATGCGCGCCATTCGCACCAAAATGACCATTCCGCCGGTGATGGAAGATGTCGCCGATATGCTTGGTTTCCTCGACCAGCAAAAACAAGTCAGGCCCGGCCCGGTTGGCGTGCATGGCTATTGCATGAGCGGCCCCTATGCCCTTGCCGCCGCAGCGCGTTATCCAGGCCGCATCGCCGCCGCCGCTTCCTTTTATGGCACCTGGCTTGTCAGTGATGCGGTGGAAAGCCCGCATCTGACGCTGGGGCAAGGCAGTGCTGAACTCTATATCGCCTGCGCCGAGCATGATGAATTGGCGCCGCTGCCCATGGTGGATGAATTGCGCGCGCTATTCGAAGCCTCGGGCGCCAAGGGCGAATTGGAAATCTACCCCGCGGTGCATCATGGTTTCGCCTTTCCTGGGCGTTGGTGTTTCGACAAGCCAGGGGCAGAGCGCCATTGGGAAAGGTTGATTGCGCTTTATCGGCGCTGCCTGGGATAAGGCGAAGCCGAAGCAAATCGCGATTCTATCATGTCACTTGATCAGTACGCGTCGATGACCAGATAATTGGTCAAGGAAAGAAAACCGAAAAAGCAAAGGGAGCAAACAACATGAATCGTCGGCAAATCCTTCTCTCAGCCCTTGCCGCCCCGGCCATTGCGCCAGGGCTTGCGGCGGCGCAAAGCTTTCCATCGCGGCCCATCACGCTGCTGGTGCCCTTCCCGCCCGGGGGGGCCACGGATGTGCAAATGCGCAGCTTTGCCGAAGCCGCATCGCGGGCCTTTGGCGTGCAGGTGCTGACGGAAAATCGCCCTGGTGCAGGCGCCACCCTTTCCGCCGCTGGCGTCGCGCGGGCGCGGCCTGATGGCTATACCATCGCGCAATTTCCGCTGCCGGCGATGCGCCTTCCTTTCATGCAGCGCATGCCCTTCAATCCGCGTACCGATTTCACCGCGATCATGCATCTGACGGGTTATCTGTTCATCATGTGCGTGCGCGGCGATAGCCCGTATAAAAGCTGGGCCGATCTGGTGGCGGATGCGCGCCGCCGTCCGGGCGAAATTCGCATCGGCAATACGGGGGCCAATGGCACGCCGCATTTGGCGAATATTGACCTCGCGACGCATGAAAAGCTCGATCTGGTGCATGTGCCCTTCCGGGGCGAAGGCGATGCCATTCCAAGCCTTTTGGGCGGGCATATCGAAGCCTGTTCCGCCGGTTCGGGCACTTTGCCCATGATCCTGGAAGGACGGCTGCGCGCGCTGAATGTCTGGACACGTGAACGCAGCAAGAAACTGCCGGATGTGCCGACCTTGGTGGAGCTTGGCTATCGCGATATGGTCATCACCTCGCCATATGGGCTTGTTGGGCCGGCGGGGATGGACCCCGATATTGTCGAAAAACTACATCAGGGTTTCCGCACCGCGCTGCATGATCCTGGGCATCTTGCCACACTCGATCGGCTGGATATGCCGGTGGAATATTTGAACCCGACAGACTACGCCGCCTTCATCAAGCGCACGATTGATGAGGAAGAAGCGCGCGTGACGCGGCTTGGCTTGCGCGGGTGAGTCCGAGAGGGGGGTTGTTCGCGCGCTTTCAAGGAAATGACGTTAGACCAGATCGCGTTCGGATGGAATCATCTGAACGCGTGAAGATGCTCGGAAAACAACAAAATAGCGCGGGTTGCGTGAACACATGTGAGCGCACACGCGCTATCTCTGCAATTCCTCGGGCAGGGCGCAAATCCGCTGCCTGACCAGCCAGGCGGAAAAGCGCGCATCCGCAGTCAGCATCGCGAAGGGAATAACGCAAACCAAGCTGATCATTACCGGTGTCGCAATCAACAGCGCGGTGACTGACACCGACGCAAAAATCAGCGTCAGCACAATCCCCGCCAGCGTCGGCGCCCAGAATTGCTTGAGTGCATCGGCGAACCCAATGCCGCGTTCACTGCGATTTTGTGGCGCCCAACCCATGCGCATGCCAAAGGGCATCGCCATCAGGAACAAGCATTGGCTCATCAGCCGCGCGGGTTCCATGAAGGTGGTGAAGACCAACTCCGCCAAAGCACCGCGCAGAAATTGCGCGCGCCCGCCATAGCGCGCGGCAAGATTGGGCTTCAGCAGGACCTCGACATAGCCGACAAGTTTCGCAGCGTAATGGCAGCACCAGCCGGCGAAAAGCAGCGCGAGCAGCGCGCCGATGGGCGTGGAATCTCCACCACCACTCAAGCCATTGAACGCCGCCAGCAATAGGATCGCGACATAAAAAGGCGCGCTCAAAAACAGCAGAATTGCCTGGATCAATTGCCAGCGCGCCATCGGCGTCAGCCCCGGCAGCCGCAGCAGCGCCAGATACTGCATATTGCCTGCTGCCCAGCGCAAATCGCGCGTGATGAAATCCGCATAGCTTGGCGGATTGCCTTCGCTGCTGCCGGCATCATCAGGCAAGACACGCACCTTCCAGCCGGCGGCGTGCAAGCGCGTTGCCTCTACCTGATCATGCGAAAGGATATGCGACCCATCGGGCAGGGTTTCCAGGCGCGCATGGGCGCGAAAGGGCGCGATGCGGATCAGCGCGTTATGGCCCCAATAGGGCCCCTCATCACCCTGCCACCAGGCCTGGCCGGTGGCCCAGGCGCGCATGCCCTGGCGCATGCCAAATTGAAACAGGCGTGGAAATCCTGCCTTGGTCGGTCTGCCATGAATCAGCTGTTGCAGAATGGCGAGTTTCGGGTCTGCTTCCATGCAGGCAACAAGGCGCAGCACGGCATCTGCCGTCATTTCCGAATCCGCATCAAGGCACAGCATGAAGTCATGCCCTGCCGCGTGATGGTCCAGAAATTCCATCACATTGCCGGATTTGAAGCCGGTGTTTTGCGCGCGGCGTCGGTAATGGGTTGCAATCGGTTGCGCGGCGGCAAAGGTGCGGCAGGCGGCTTCCTCGGCCATCGCATCGCTGCCTTCGGGTGTGTCAGACAGGAACCAAAGCGAAAAGCGATCCGCAGCACCGGCAGCCGCCAGCCCCGCCAGCAAGCGTGCGAGTGGCGGCAGCACCAGCGCCATGTCTTCGCGCCGGATGCAAATGGCAATGGCGGTGCGGGCTTCAGGCAAGCCAGGGCGCGCGTGGTTGAGCGCCGGCAGCACAGCAGCGGCGGGGTCGCGCGCAAAAAGCAATATGCCAAGCCCGATCAGCGCATTGCCCGCCGAAAGCGCGGCCCAGGGCAGCGTGCCCGCAATGCAGATCAGGATCAGCATTTCCGCCACGGTCCAACCGCCCGGCGCCAGCGTGGCCCAGGCCAGCCAGAAAAGCCCCGCCATGATGGCGATGGCGAGGGCCAGAAAGGCGATGCGTCGCGGCAGGATGGGCGCTTTGGTCACGGTGCTGGCTTATGCCGTGACCAAAGAGGTTTGGCGATACGTCTGCGCAGTCAGTCTATCTGCGCCCCGGAAGCACGCACCACCGGCGCCCAGATTTCAACCTCTCGCCGCATGAAGGCATCATAATCAGCGGGGCCGAGCGGCCAGGGTTCGGCGCCGTAATCGCGCACGCGCTGGGCAATGGCGGGATCATTCAGCGCGGCTACGACTTCTGCGCCCAGCCTTTCACGAATGGCCGCCGGCACGGCTGCGGGGGCCGTGATGCAATCATGCTTCTACGCGTGATCATCTCTTCCCCCCCCCTTGTTAGGCTTGGTTTGAACCAAGCCTAACATGAAAGCCCGGCTTGAGAAGGGAAATCACGCCGCCGGCAGCAGCACCATGAAGCGCGCGCCGGTCACGGCACCGCTGGCATCGCGGATATTCTCAGCCGAAATGCGCCCGCGCAGGCCTTCCACGATTTGCCGACTGATGGAAAGCCCAAGGCCGGAATGCTGGCCGAAGCGCTCCCCGCTTGGGCGTTCGGAATAGAAACGCTCAAAAATGCTTTCCAGCTTCTGTTCGGGAATGCCGGGGCCTTGGTCTTCCACCACCACTTCCACCATGGCGCCGGCATGGCGCGCAGTGACCTTCACCGTGCCATGCGATGGGCTGAAGGAAAGCGCATTGCCCAAAAGATTGCGGAACACCTGCACAATGCGCCCTTCGACACCGCGCACCACAAGCGGCCCGGCTTCGGCTTCCAGCAATACCACCGGGTCATCATCATCGCGCGTCGCGCCGTGCAGTTCAGAAAGCGCGGCCAGGATAGGCGCAATATCCACGGGCATCGAGACGGTGCGCGACAATTCCGCATCCACGCGCGATGAATCGCTGATATCGCCAATCAGCCTATCCATCCGCACCGCATCATCGGCAATGATCGCGAGCAAGCGGTTACGGCTGGCGGGGTCTTCCACGCGGCGGAGTGTTTCAATGGCGCTACGCACACTTGTCAGCGGGTTGCGCAATTCATGCGCCACATCGGCGGCGAAACGTTCATTGGCGTCAATGCGCGCCCAAAGCGCGCGGGCGGAGTTCTGCAAATCCCGCGCCAGCACACCGATTTCATCATTGCGCTTCAGCAGCGCATCGGGGACGGATTGCGCGCGGCCTTCACCTTCGCGGATGCGTTGCGTGGCGCGCGCCAGATCGAGCATTGGCGTGGCGATGGTGCGCGACAGATAAAGCGAAAGTGCCACGGTCAGGATCAGCGCGGTGGCAAACAGCAGCAGCACGGAGGCGCGGATTTCAAAGAGCCGCCGATCCACTTCGCGCGCTTCACGCGTCAGCAGCACAATGCCGACACTTTGCGTGCCGCGTCGCGCGGGTTCCGCCACACTCACCAGCAGGCGGCCATCGGCGCTGCGGCGGATATAGGGGGTGACGCCGCCTTCAAGCGCCATGCGCAATTCCTCGCGCCGATCGGGGCCAAGATCGGGCTGCCAATCGAAATCCGGCGCATCGGGCGCACTATCCACGACCATGCCGGGGCCGCCGCGCCCGCGCAGGAGGGCCGGGAAAAGGCCGACCATTCTTTCGTAAATGCCGGCGACAGTTGACGTCAGCGCGCCGCGCGGTTCCGGCGGCGGGAGGGGTTCGGCAATCACCGCGCCGCCAACACCATCACGGATGCGGCTATCGGCCACCAGCAGGCCGGCGGTATCCAAAAGCCGCGCCTGGGTATTGGGCGAAGGGTCCACCAGGCGCCGCAGCAAGGGCCTCGCTGCTTCCAATTGCAGCACATAGCGTTCGCCTTCGGGCCGCACCGCGGCTTCGGCGATGGCGCCGGCATAGATGCGTGCCTGGGTGCGCATGGCCTCAACCTCCGCGCCCAAAAGCGCGTTCTGATATTGGTCGAGGTAAAGCAGGGAGGCCGCGAGCAGCGCCGGCGGCAGGGCATTCAGCAGCAGAATGCGCCGAAGCAAGGGCGAAAAGCCGCGCTTTGCCTGTTCCGGCGCAGCCTCAGCTTCGGAAAGGCGATCGAGCGGCGGAGAGGTATCGGGCACGGCGCGGGTTTAACGCGGAACGCGCGCCAAGGAAACGCGCCTTGCGGATCAGCCCCGGCGAATGGGCGGCACGCTGCCGCCACCCTGTGGCGGAGGCGGTGGCGCGCCCCAACCGCCGGGGGCGGATGGTGGCGGGCCTTGCGGTTGCCATCCTCCTGGCGCTTGCGGCGGATAGGGCGGCTGATAGCCGCCGCCATAACCACCAGGTGGAAGGTGTGGCGCCAAAGGATCAGGGCCGAAGCGATTATAGCCTGACGTGCCGCGCAAAAACCCCGCGACGATGAAGGACCACAGCCAGCCGATGATTGGGATGAAATAGACCAAAACCCACCAGGCGGATTTGTCGCGGTCATGCCAGCGCTTGGCCTGGCCCGCCAAGGTAATCCAAAGCCCGCCCAAAGCAGCAATAATGCCGAATGGCCCAAAACCGACATCACCCATGCCTGATTTATCCGGCAAGGCATTTCTGGGGCTGGAGAACATCGCATCCAAGCCACTGGCAGCGATATTGATACCAATCGGGATCAAAAAATAGAAAATCCACCAGGTCTTGCGGCTGATGCGGCCATTGAAGCTGAACCATTGAGCCAAGGTCATGGGC
>JBIKXA010000080.1:0-15901 GCA_044356015.1 Roseomonas sp. | reverse complement strand
ATAAAGAACCAAGGATTGCTTGCTCTTCGCCAAAGATTGCGGCGTCTGGTGGTCTCGGCGATCCGCCCTTGGAACACTTGCACGTTGCCTTGCCTCATCGGTCAATGGCGCGCCAATATCAGAGATTCTCTGCAAGGCAGCACGCCTCTTGGCCTTTTTCAGCGCGAGGAGTGAGGCATTATCTTGGAGAGACGCCATCAGGCTCTTTGTGGGTAATGCGGAGCGCAAGCTCCGCGGGTTGAGCGCCCAATGGCTGTCATTATGGCCAGCCAAAACGCGAAGAGCGCGGAAAAAGAGTGGCCTCGAGCGACCCCTCCGGTTGCAACAGCGGCAAGAAATTCAAGGGAAAGAAACGCCACATTCTTGTGGTCAGATCAGGGTTTCAGGTGTTACCGAAGCAATTGATTGTGGAACGAACCAAGGTCTGGCTCAACCGCTACCATCGCCTTGCGCGGGTTTGGTAACATCTTAGTCTCTCAGCACTCAGTTTCCTGCGCTTGGCTTCCGCGCACTTCGTGATCTGCACACTTGATAAAAAATAGGAATATTTCTGCTCCGCCCGAAAGGCCTGTGGCACTGTTCTTTTCGCCGTCGCCCCGCGCCTCGTCGTTTCTTGTAAATTACGGTCGAAGCATGATGCAGAATAGCGATCCCCAAGCCTTTGATATTGATCATCGATACTGTCGCCTTTCCTGTTGTGCTGGTGGAAAGACCTTATCCCGCCTTCGCCTGGAGCTGCGCGAGTTCTGCCAAAAACCTTTCTGCCGACAGCGCGGGCAACCATGGGCGCCAAGGCTCTCCGCCATAACGCTGGGCCAAAGGATCACGCGTCAAAAGTGCCGCGCGGATGCCAAGCGTCTCTCGCATTTCCGCTTCCGTCCAACCCGCCACATGGACAGCTTCCGCCGCGGCGGCAGCGATATCGGCGGCCTTATGCGCGCGCTTATCTTCCACGCCCCATGCCGGCAGGCGATAGCGCAAAGCCACCACCGCTGAGAGGCTTGCCTGCAAGGCCGCAAAACGCTCCCCCAAAAAAGGTTTGAGGGGAGAGATGCAATCGAAATTGATCAAGCCCTCATCAGCATCATGCAGCAATTCGCGCAATTCTTCCGCTGGAGTCAGCCAATGACGGGTCCGCTGGCGGCGAAGCTGCAGTACAAAAAGCGCATGCTGCGCAACTGAAAGCGGTTCCGGCCAAATGGAATGCCCACCCCAGCGAAAGGTCCGCGCGAGGCCGGTGGCGAGATCCTCATCCGTCCAGTCGAAGGGCGTTGGGGAAAGCAAATCCAAGCGCCGCCCCGAAGGCAGGCGCACCCAGGCGCGTTCAGGGCTGGGTGCGGCCATCATCAATAGGTGGCGAAGACGCGTCGAATACCATCATCATCCAGCCCCTTGGTCAGCGCGAGTGAGAGCAGGATGCGCGCCTTTTGTGGCGTCAGGTTATCGGCACTCATAAAACCGGATTTGTCGCCGCGCTGGGTGCGGAAAGTGCGCCCCGATCCGGCACGGCTGGAAAGCACCACCTTCACACCCGCCGCCACCGCGGCTTCGCCGGCTTTCACCATGGCGGGCGTGATGTAGCCAGGCGCGAAACCGGCGGTGACAATGCCCTTGGCACCGGCGGCGACAAAGGCATCAATCGCCGCACCATCGGCCCCGGCGTAGCAATAGGCGATATCCACGCGCGGCAGCGCATCCATCCCGCGCACATCGAATTCCGTATCGGGCGCGATCTTGCGGATAGGCTTGCGGTACCAGGCGATCATATCGCCATCGGCATGGCCCAGCGCGCCGAAATCGGCCGTGCGGAAGGTTTGCATCCGCAGGGTGGAGGTCTTCGTCACATCTCGCGCCGCCTGAATTTCATCATTCAGCAGCACCAGCGCGCCCAGGCCCCGCGCGCTCGGATCAGCCGCGACTCGGATGGCATTGACGATATTCATCGGCCCATCACCCGAAAGCGCGGATGCCGGGCGCTGCGCGCCGACCAGGACGACCGGGATAGAAATTTTCAGCGTGAGCGAAAGGAAATAGGCTGTCTCCTCCAGACTTGCCGTGCCATGGGTGATGACAATGCCGGCAAGCTTCGGGTCTTCCGCCGCCAGCTTGTGGCAATGCCCGAGCAATTCCTTCCATTCCGGCCAGGCCAATTGCGTTGAGGGAATGGCGCGGAAGGGAATCGGCAGCACCTCCGCAACAAGGGCGGTTTCTGGAATGCGTGCGAGCAAGCCATTCACATCCAGCACCGTGCCATGGGCCAGGTAATCCAGGATATCGAGTGGGCCCGTCCCCATGGAGGAGATGGTGCCGCCCGTGCCAATCACGGCAACGCGCGGCCTCATTTAACTATCCTAGGTAGTGTGTTTCTTGTCAACTCAACTATAGGTTTCATGATCGAGACCTCTTGGACATGGCTTTGCGAAAACAGTGAGAGCAGATGCTTGGCAGCTAGGCCTCCATCGTGCCGTGATTTGGCCGATTGCGCCATGGCCCGCCCCGCCGCCCCTGAAAAAAGCCCAGGCGGCATGTCTTGGCCGTCCAAGAAAAATGTCACGCCAAGGAAACTTGTTTGGCGCTTGGAAAATGCGCTCGGGCACAGGTTTGGAATGCCTAACGAGACTGCGCGCCTCACAGATTGGTCTCCCGGTCCAGGATCGCCGTGGTCAGGCGTGAAACACAAGCCAATTTTCCATTGGGCCTGTGGATTTCCGTGTGCCAGACCTGGGTGCGCCGGCCCAGATGCAGGGGGCGGCAAATGGCTGTGACGGTTTCCCCCGCGGGCACGGCGGAGACATGATTGGCGTTCACTTCCAGCCCGACGGCATATTGGCCTTCGGGCAGGGTCAAGGTGCTTGCGATGCTGCCCAAGGTCTCAGCAAGCACTACCGAGGCGCCGCCATGCAAAATCCCATAGGGCTGCACGTGGCGCCGATCCACGGGCATTTCGGCGCGCAGGAAATCCTTCCCGACCTCAAGAATTCGGATGCCAAAGGCACCGGGCAGGCTATCTGCCAGCCGGGTTTCGATGGCTTCGGGGGTGGCTGGGCGCTGCCAAATTGGCATGTCAATCATCTCAGCTTTTTTTACAACATCATTTTGCAATCCAGGGAGCAAGTGAGGCAATTTACAAATGCGTTATTCTCTCAATTTTTGAATACTCGCGATACCTCGGTGGGTGACGATGGGAAGACTCATTCTTGTTCACCCACAGCATCTATACCATTGTAAAGCCATTAAATACAGTGTAACCCACTCCCTTTAAAAGACGGTCCGTTGGCTTGGCTGCCTTTCGGGAAGGGCTACAGCTTGAGGATACTGCTTGATATTTCCAGGTGGGTGTATCGTTCCTGGCGCGCCATGCATACCGGTATTGATCGTGTTGAACACGCATATGTTCGCCATCTGATCAATACCGATCCCGATCGTACGACCTTTGTGTTGCGAGGCCCCGCCGGAATTGTTGTCGCGGTACCGCACAACTTGGTTCGTGACATGCTCGCAACCTTGGATACGCGTCGCCTTGGGGAGCCGGGCTGGGAAGAAGCGGGCAAACCGGCGACTTGGCTCGCCTTTTTCGCTCTCGCGCGTCTCGGTCTTCTGCGTGACAGGCAAACATTAGCGCCCTTGCTAAGATCACCGGGTGAGACGGTGTACCTACTTGTTTCCCATGCGGGCGCGGATCGCCCTGGCGCGATTGCCGCCTTGAAGCGCAAGGGGGTCAAATTTGTTCCCCTTGTGCATGACCTTATCCCGATCAGCTTTCCGGAATATGCTTCGGTCGAAGGGGCTTTGCGCCACCGCCGGCGCGTTGATGCCTTCGCCAACCTGGCGGATGGCATTATTGTCAATTCCAATGCCACAGCGCAGGAACTGATGCCGCATCTTCGGCAGGGTCCGGATGGGCAGCCAATCCTTTGTGCGCCGCTCGGCGTAGATATGCCGATGCCTGATGCCAGCCATGTCTCGCCCGCCGACCCTTATTTTTTGTATATCGGGACGATCGAACCTCGCAAAAACCACCTTTTGCTCTTGAACTTGTGGCGTGGGATGGTGCAGCGCCTTGGCGCTGGGGCGCCCAAGTTAATCCTGGTGGGGCGCCGGGGCTGGGAGAATGAGAATATTCTCGACATGCTTGATCGTTGCACGGTTCTTAATGGAAAACTCGTTGAATATAGTGGTTTGCCTGATCAAGCAGTAGCAAAACTGATGAAGGGGGCGCGAGCGCTGCTTTTTCCATCCTTTGCCGAAGGCTACGGGCTGCCGCTTGCCGAGGCTTTGGCCCTAGGTGTGCCGGCAATCTGTTCTGACCTGCCTGCCCTCCGCGAGGTAGGCAAAGGAGTGCCGGAGTATCTCGATCCATTGGATGGCATGGGTTGGCAGCGTCTCATTTTGGATTTTGCTCGCGAAGATAGCCCTCTGCGGCAGGCGCAGCTCAGCCGGCTCGAATCATGGTCGTCGCCTAGTTGGGCGCACCATTTCGCTCTGGTCGAACCCTGGTTGAAGCAAATTGTCCGTGCCCCTGCGACCAAGTCCGAAATGCGAATTGCCAATCTGGCCGTTGGGCCTGCGGCAAAAATGCCCATGCCAGCTCAGTTGACTCCGCGACCCTGAGGTGTTCATGCCGGGCCGACCTAGCAATAAGGGGCTTCCTCACCCTGAACCCATAGCTATCATCGGCGCTGCGGCCCGGCTGCCCGGGGCTGTGGATCTTGGCGACTATGCCGCGCTGTTGCGCGCTGGTGTGGATGCTGTCACTCAAGTGCCAGATGACCGGTTTGAAAAAGCGCGCTGGTATCACCCGCGGCTTGGTGAGGCAGGGCGCAGCTATAGCTTTGCAGCCGGCACTATCGGCGATATCCGGGGCTTTGATGCGGCAGCTTTCGGGCTTTCCCCGAGAGAGATCGCAGAGACTGATCCTCAGCAGCGCGTTTTGCTGGAAGTCGCGCGTGACGCCCTTGAAGATGCGGGGTTAAGGCCGGAAGCTTTGGCGGGGCGCAATATCGCTGTCTTTATTGGCGGGTCTTCAACTGACTTCGCCGAAATAAGGCTGCAGGACCCGGCGGCAACCGATCGCTTCCTCATGACCGGCAACGCACTTTCGATCCTGTCGAACCGCATCGGCCATGTTTTTGATTTCCGCGGCGGGGCTCAGACCATTGACACGGCGTGCTCGTCCTCATTGGTGGCGCTACATCTCGCGGCGCACGCCTTGGCTGATGATCCTTCACTCGAAGCGGCTGTAGTGGGCGGTGTCAATCTATTGCTCTCGCCCTATGCGTTCATTGGTTTTTCCCGTGCCGGCATGCTGTCACCAAGCGGTCGCTGCCAGGTGTTTGACGCGGCGGCAGATGGCTATGTGCGCGCCGAAGGGGCTGGCGTAGTCATTTTGCGCCGCCTTGCCGATGCAAAGGCGGCGGGGGAACCGATCCGCGCCCTGCTGCTTGGCACCGCCAGCAATGCTGCCGGGCGCACTGTCGGGATTTCGCTGCCCAACCGCGATGCGCAGGCCATCTTGTTGACGGGTCTCGTGCAAAAGGCGGCGGTGGCGCCAGATCGTTTCATGGCCTTTGAGGCGCATGGCACCGGCACCCAGGCTGGTGATCCCATTGAAGCCTGGGCCATCGGGCAAGCGATTGCGCGGCTCCGAAGCGCTGCATTGCCGATCGGCTCGGCCAAGGCAAATATTGGCCATCTGGAAGCCGGCGCGGGAATGGCTGGTTTGCTCAAGGCCATGCTGATGCTGGAACAGGGTTTTGTTCCCCGCGCGCTCCATTTTGAAAATCCCAATCCAGCGATTGATTTCGCGGATTTGAACCTGACCGTTCCGCGTATCACGCAAACAATTGCGGTTCCTGATGATGCCGTGATGGGTGTCAATGCCTTCGGCTTTGGCGGGACCAATGCGGCGGCGATTTTGGGCCGCGCGCCTGCCACGCCGGTCATGCGTGCCGCCCAGACGAAGAGTGCCCCACCGCTGATCCTCTCAGCACGGTCCGCCGAGGCGTTGCGGCTTTCGGTCGCGGCTTGGCGTGACGCGCTCTCGGGGGCGGGCGCGGCGCAGGCGGCAGCACTCGCGCGCGGACAGGCGCGCTATCGCGATCTTGCGCCGCATAGGCTTGTGCTGCGCGGCACTGACGGGGCGTCCCTAGCCACGCAGATGGTTGCCTGGGAAGCGGGGGAAGCCGAAGCGGGCATCGCGCAAGGTGTCGCCGTCACTGGCCGCCTGGCCTTTGTGTTCAGCGGCAATGGCGCGCAGCACGCAGGCATGGCGCGGGAAGCGTTTCGTGCCTCATCAGCCTTTCGGCGCGCGGTTCTGGCCGCTGATGCTGCGCTGGCGCCCCGGCTTGGGGTTTCGCCAGCAGCACTTATCAAGGCGGGGGTGAATGATGCGGCGCTGGCGGGCACTGATCTTGCCCAGCCATTACTATTCGCGGTGCAGATGGGCGTTCTGGCGGCGCTGAAGGCCGAAGGCATTTCGCCTGATATGGTCATCGGCCATTCAGTCGGTGAAGTGGCGGCAGCACAAGCGGCGGGGATACTATCGCTCGATCAGGCGGCAGCACTGATTGTGACGCGCAGCCGCCACCAGCATGCCACGCGCGGCACCGGGCGTATGGCAGCGATTGGCGCCACGCCAGAAGCCGTTGCGCCAATGCTTGAAGAATGCGGCCCGGGGCTTGAAATCGCCGCCATCAATGCGCCCGCGGCACTCACCATCGCCGGCCCTGAAGCGGCGATTGCGCGGCTTTGCCAAGCTGCGATGGCAGCGCGCATGGTCGCAATCCCGCTTGATCTGGACTATGCTTTTCACAGTTCTGCGATGGAACCGGTACGCGCGGGGCTATTGCAGGATTTGGCTTGGATCAGCCCTGGGCTGGGTGCTTGCCCAATGATCTCCTCCGTCGCCGGCAAGGTTTTGCCAGGGGCGGAAGCAAATGCCCCTTACTGGTGGCGCAATCTGCGCGAACCCGTGCGGTTTCAAGCAGCGGTTGCCGAGGCAGCGCGTCAAGGCGCCAGGCTTTATCTGGAAATAGGCCCCGCCCCTGTTTTGCAGAACTATATGCGCGAGACCCTGCGCGCTGAGGCGGTGGAAGGCGCCATCCTGCCCAGCCTGAAGCGCCAGGATGGCCCAGGCGACCCCTTCCCTGGCATCGCCGATCGCGCGATCGCGTCTGGTGCTGATCCCCGCGCCGCATCGGCTTTTAAGGGTGCTGCCGAACGAACGGCATTGCCCCACACGCCCTTTGCGCGGCGGCCCATTTGGTTCCCGCGCAGTATAGAAAGCGCGCGCCAGACAGATGCTCAACTGGATCACGCGCTGCTGGGGTTCCGGCAAGGCGTCGCGCCCGGGGTTTGGACACAATGGCTGGATACCGCCGCGATGCCCTGGCTTGGCGATCATAAGCTGTTTGGCGAAGCAGTGCTGCCCGCCGCGGCGATGGTGGAAGCCGCCTTGGCCGCGGCCGCGCTGCTACATCCGGAAGCGCCGGTGCTGGAGGTTCAGGACCTTACGATCCTCCGCCCCGTGACGCTGAAAGGCGATAGCCAGATTGAGTTGCGTTGTACGGCGGATGGGGAAGGAAGCTTTGCGCTGCAAATGCGCCCACGCCTTACTGACGAAGACCTTGCGCTTTGCGCCCGCGCACGCTTTGCGGCACTGCCGCGCCTGCCGGATGCGCCGGCCCTTGACCTTGCCGATACCAGACAGGTTCCAGGGTCGGAAGTCATTGCCTTCGCTGCGCGGCATGGGTTGGATTACGGCCCAGCCTTTCAAAGCCTTCGCGCCGTCGAGAAGAATCAGAGCGGAAGCGCCGCGCTGGCGCGGCTCATGCTGCCAGAAACCGCGCCAGATCATGCCGGTTTCATGCTCCATCCCGCGCTGCTGGATGGCGCCTTGCAGGGGCTTTTCGCGCTTATGCTGGGACAGGGCCTTGGCGCTAATGAGGCCCTTGTCCCAGTACGGATCGGCAGGCTTTGTGCACGGCGCGATGCCGCCCCGATTGCCTCGGCGGAAATCATCCCTGGGCGGCGTGGCGCCAGGCTTTTTGCCGCAAGCCTGACGCTACGCGACGCGTCTGGTGCGGTGATCGCCAGAATCGAGGATATTTGGTTCCAGCGCGTCATGCGCCCCGGTCGTGAGCGGTTGGAAAGCATCGCATTCCGGCTTGATCCAATGCCAAGCTCGCGACCGATCGGGCCCAGCGCCGTCCCGATTGACTTGGCGCCGATGATTAGCGCCGCTTTAGCCAAAGATCAGGCAGCGCCTTTGACAGAGGCCTCCTTATTGTTGGAGGCCCATCTGGCGGCGCTGGCACTGCCGGTGCTTCGCGATACAGGTGTACCCGCAAGCCTTTATCGCGACGCCCTGTGGCGTATTCTGGCTTCAGCGGGTGCGGTAGAGCCCTGCGCCAATGGCTGGCGAATTCTGGAGGAGCAACCACTGCCGGCGGCCGAGGCAATCTGGCGCGAAGTTCTGGCCGAAGAACCTGCACTTGCGCTTGACCTTGCCTGGTTGGCGCGGGCAGGTGAGCAAATGGTGCTGTCCCTGCGTGGTGAGGCTATTGCAGTGCTGCCACCGCCCGCTTTGGGGGGCGCCATGCAGGCGCTGGCTGAACCAATCCTTGCCGGGCTCCGCGTTTTGGAGGAGACATGGCCAAAGGATAGGCCGCTCAGGATCCTGGAACTTGGCGCAGGCGGGGCTTTGACGCGCGGCGCGCTTGCGGTTTTGGGCAGGAACGGTCGGCGCATTCATTACCGCGCCATTGGTGACGCAAAGTCGGGCGCTGTGGGGGCCGTGCCGGACGCGATCGCGCTCAGCTGGGGCGCTTGGGAAAGCCTAAAGGTCGCCCCATCACCGGAAGAAAAGGCCGATATCATTCTTGGCTTGGCACCCGCCACGCTGAACCGGGGTGGATTGGGCCTGCTTGATGGGCTTACCTTACAGGCCGCACCCGGCGCAGCCCTGTTGCTGGCGGAACCCGCCCCAGGCGCGCTGTGGACATTCATTCAAGGCCAAGACCCCGGCTGGTGGCGGGATCATCCGGAAGGCGCGCTGCCGGCTGGCCATGACTGGCGCACCGCGCTTGGTGTCGCGGGCTGGCAGGGTGTGGAGGTTGAAGCACTTGTTGCTGCCCCTTGGCCGACGCTTTTGATTTGTGGCCGTAACCCTTCGGCCAGAATAATCGAAGCACCTGCTGCGCCCGCCGCACCGAACATGATTTTCGCCGATGCCGAAGCAATGCCCTTGGCGCAGGCCGTGGCGGCGCTGAATGCGCCGAATCGAACAGAAATCCTGAACCTGGAAGAAATACCACCGCCAAGCTTGCTGCGCGGTGCCAATATAATGGCCATTACCCGCATGACGGACCCTGCCTCAGCCTTGGCAGCCGTGACCGCGCTTGCGGTGGCTGCGGATGGTGTGGCGCGCCAGATCATGCTGGTCGCCGAGGCCGAGGAAGCCCGCACAGCGGCGCTGCTTGGGCTTGGCCGGGTGATCGCCAATGAAATGCCGGGGCTGAAGGCAGGTCGCGTGGCGGTTGCGCCGGGCATGCCGCCTGACGAGTTGGCGCCGCGTCTACTGGCCAAATGGTCCGGAGACGCGCCGGAGGTTAGCCTTTCCGAAACAGGCCGTTTTGAGCCGCTTTTGCGAATAGGTCTGCCCACCGCCGCACCTGCTTTCCCTGGCCGACTTACCATTGAACAGCCCGGGCAATTAGCGAGCTTGGGCTGGAAGGCCATTGGCGTTTTGCCAAAACCCGCTGCAGGCGAGGTAAGGCTGCGCGTCTTGGCGACGGGGCTCAATTTCCGGGATGTGATGTGGGCCCAGGGGCTTCTGCCTGAAGACATGCTGATGGATGGCTTTGCTGGGCCAAGTCTTGGCATGGAATGCGCCGGCATCGTGGAAGAAGCTGGAGCGGGTGTGGACCTTAAACCGGGCACCCAGGTTTTCGGCTTCGCCCCCGCTGCCTTTGCGACCCATGCGCTGACGCGGGCCGAAGCGCTGCAAGCCTTACCGCCGGGCATGACGCCAGAAGCAGCAGCGACCATTCCAGTTGCTTTCATTACCGCTGCCTATTCGCTGGAAACCCTGGCAAGACTCCGCCCCGGTGAAAGGGTGCTGATTCATGGTGGCGCGGGCGGTGTTGGCTTGGCGGCACTCCAGATCGCCAAAGCTGCCGGAGCCCTGGTCGCCACCACGGCGGGAACGCCGGAAAAGCGCGCCTTCTTGCGCCAGCTTGGCGCTGATCTGGTGCTGGATAGTCGCGATATGGGTTTTGCCGATGCGCTGCGCGCTGCCTGGCCGGGCGGCGTGGATGTGGTGCTGAATTCGCTAGCCGGTGTTGCGATGGAAAGAAGCCTTGCGCTGCTTTCACCTTTTGGCCGCTTCATTGAATTGGGCAAGCGCGATTTTGCCGAAGGCCGCCGCACCGGGCTTGGTGCCTTCAAACGCAATATCAGCTATTTCGCCGTAGATGCGGATGCGCTGCCGCGCGCCCGCCCAGCGCTTGCCGAAGCGCTGCTGCGCGACATTGCCGCACGGCTTGCCGATGGGACCCTGGCGCCCCTGCCCTATCGCACCTTCCCCGCCGAGGAAGCCGAAGCAGCCTTTCGCCAGCTTCAGGCTTCTTCCCATATCGGCAAGCTGGTGATCACGCCGCCCGACTCAAGTGCATCAGGCGCCGCGCCCTGGGCGCCGGATGAGGCCGGTTGTTATGTGGTGCTTGGCGGCACCCAGGGTTTCGGGCTGGAATGCGCCAAATGGCTGGCGGCGTCAGGGGCCAGGCGGATTGCGCTGATTTCCCGGCGCGGCGCCGCAACGCCCGGAATGGATGCCGCGCTACGCCTTCTGGCCGCCCTGGGTGCGCGCGCCAGCGCCCATGCCTGTGATGCGGCGGACCGCGCCGCGCTTGGCGCCGTTCTGGCCACGCTGCGTGCAGAAGGCGCACCTATTCGCGGCGTGGTGCAGGCGGCGGCGGTTTTTGCTGATGGCGCTGCGGCGCGGCAGGATCGGGCAAGTTTCGCGCGCGTATTCGCACCGAAGCTTCTGGCAGCCGAGGCGCTGGAAGCACTGACCGCGGATGATCCGCTGCATCTGTTTCTGCTTTTCTCCTCAGCAACCACGGCCTTCGGCAATCCGGGCCAGGCGAATTACGTCGCCGCCAATGCTGCACTGGAAGGGCTTGCGCGACGTCGCCATGCGGAAGGCATGCCAGCACTCGCGGTTGGGTGGGGACCGATTTCGGATGCTGGCGTGCTAACGCGAGAGGCATCAACAGCAGAAAAGCTGGAACGGCTCAGTGGCGCCAAATCCATGGCCGCGCAGGAAGCATTGGCCGCCCTGCCCGCGCTGATTGGCGCCGGCGCGCCCGTGATCCATCTGGCGCGCATGAATTGGGCGGAGATGCAAGCAGCCTTGCCCATCCTGGCTGAGCCCGCCTTCGCGGCACTTGGCAGCCAAATGACAGCGCGCGATGCGGACGGTGCTGCGCTCCGCGCCAGGCTGCTCGCCATGACGCCAGACGCTGCGCGGGCCGAAGTGCTGGCCCTGGCGCGGGAGGAAATGGCGCGCATTCTGCGCTTGCCGCCTGAGGCCGTGCGCGTGGATCAACCACTGCCAGGGCTTGGCCTTGATTCACTTGGCGGCATTGAATTGCGCATGGCGCTGGAACGCCGGCTTGGCATCAGCGTGCCATTAACGGCGGTGACGGAGGACCTCACCCTCGCTATCCTGGTGCAGCGTGTGGCAGGGGTGCTGTTCAAGGAGGAGGCGGATATCGCAACCGTCGAAGCCCTGATCGAAACCCATGAACCTACAGCCGTGACATGAGCGGTGGCTTCGGCCTTTCCGCAACCGCGCGCGCGGCGCTGCTGGCGCGGCTGACGCGCAGGCGCGATGATGCGCCGGTGGCGCAAGCGCCGCGGGGCTTTCGCGAATTGCCCGGCCAGCGCGAGATGGCGCTGATCCGCGATGCCGCGGCCAGCCTTGAATTGGAAAATCCCTTCTTCCGCGCGCATGAAGGCATTGCGGCCGCCCATAGTGTGATTGCCGGGCGAGAGGTGATCAATTTCGGGTCCTATAACTACCTTGGCCTGAATGGCGATCCGCGCGTGCAGGATGCGGCCAAGGCCGCCATAGAACGGCATGGTGTTTCGGCTTCCGCATCGCGGATGGTATCCGGCGAAAGGCCCGTGCATGGCGCCTTGGAAGCGGCGCTTGCCGCGCATTACAAGGCACCGGCCGCGCTTGTGTTTGTTTCCGGCCATGCAACAAATGTGACGGTGATCGGGCATCTGATGGGGCCGCGTGACCTTATTGTGCATGACGCAGCGATCCATAATTCCTGCACCGAAGGGGTGCGGCTTTCCGGCGCGACGCGGGTTTCCTTCGCGCATAATGATTGGCGCGCAGCTGAGATCGCCCTAGCCGATGCACGACGCGGTGCAAGGCGGGCGCTTTTGGTGATCGAAGGCCATTATTCGATGGATGGCGACATCCCCGATCTGCCACGCTTCATTGAGATCGCGCGCCGCCATAATGCCTGGCTGATGGTGGATGAGGCGCATGCGCTTGGCGTGGTTGGCGCGCGCGGTCATGGCATCCATGAACATTTCGGTATTGACCCGACGGAGGTTGATATCTGGATGGGTACACTTTCAAAAACCCTGTCCGGTTGCGGCGGCTATATCGCCGGCAATGCCAGCCTCATTGAATGGCTGCGCCATTCGGCGCCGGGTTTTGTTTATTCAGTCGGCTTGGCACCCGCCCTTGCGGCGGCGGCACAGGAAAGCCTGACGATCCTGCATAGGGAACCGGAACGTGTTGCGCGCCTGCAAGCCAATGCCGCGCTTTTCCTGGCGCTGGCGCGCGAAGCCGCATTCGATACAGGCAGCGCAACTGCGCATGCCATTGTGCCGATCATTTTGGGTTCTTCGATAGCCGCGGCGCGCTATTCGCAAAAGCTTTTGGAGCGCGGGATCAATGTGCAGCCGATCATTTATCCTGCGGTGGCAGAAAAGGCGGCGCGCTTGCGGTTTTTCCTGTCGAGTGAACATAGCGCGGAAGATATCCGGGCCACGATCGCGGCACTGATCGCCATTCGGCAGGCGGCAAAAGGGTAAGGCCCGCGATTTTCACGCGGGCCTTCCGGTTCTTCAGATTTCCTCGTCGCCCCAATCGGCGCTGGCATCATCGCCGTAATCGGCGGTGGCATCCTGCTGTGCATCACCGCCCCAGGGAGAGGCTGAGGGCACGGCTTCCTGGGCGAAGCCACCGGCGGAAGCAGCTTCAGACGCACCACCGCTGCCCAAGGCGCTCATCAACATATTGCCGAGCATGATGCCGCCCGCGACCCCAGCCGCCGTGGCCAGCGCAGTGCCGAGGAAGCCGCCACCCTGACGCTGTTGCAGCGCCTGCGGATTATGGCCGGGCGGATAATAGGGCTGCGGGCGCGGCGGCATGGCCGCCGGGCGATTGCCACCGAAAAGGCCGCCAAGCATGCCGCCCTTCTGCGCCTGGCCTTCACGGCGTGCCGCTTCCGCTTCCCATTCCAATTGCTGCATGCGGTTATTGGCCTCGATCAGCGCGGCTTCCTGCGCAAAGGCCGCTTGCGTGATGCGGTAGCGTGCTTCAGGATAGCGCGTGAAAAGCTCCGCGATCAGGCGATCAGCTTCCGGGTCCATGGGCGGCAGGTTCGGCTTTTGGGCCGAGCTTGCGCCCCAAGGACCAGAAGGCGCGCCGGCGACTGCGGCATTGCCGCTCATACGCTCAACAAACGCGGTGATGATCCGCTTTTCCTCATCCGTCATTGTGAAATCCTTCTCCCGACATAAATGGCGCCGGCGGATTCGCGCCCGCCCGGCTGCACGCGCAGGAATTGGTCCGGAAGTGTCAGGCTTTCAAGCGGCTGCATCTGGGTTCATGCAACTGACATGAAACGAGCGGGAGCCCTTGGTCAAAAATCGCTCGCACGCCCCTTTTGTTCCCAATCGCCAAAGCGCGTCGGCTCCGGGCCTTTGGGACCGCCGATTTCCTTGGGTTTTGCGGGCGGCGCCTTGGCGGGGGGCGGGGCTGGGGTTGCCGGGGTTTCGGGCGCGGGTTTCTCGGTCATGACAAATTCGCCTAGCGGTTTTAACGTGAATGTTCGAGGGAAAAGAAAGGGCGCCTCATGGCCGGCTATACCCGCACTGTCATCCTGCTTGCCGCGCTGACCGCACTTTTTGGCGTGATCGGACTTATGATCGGGGGGGAGCAGGGGATGATCATGGCGCTGCTTTTCGCCGGGGGCATGAACCTCTTTTCCTGGTGGAACAGCGATAAGATGGTGCTGCGGATGCATAATGCCCAGCCCATCAGCCCGCAGGAAGCGCCCCGGCTTTATGAGATGACCGCAGGGCTTGCCGCCAATGCGGGCCTGCCCATGCCGGCGCTTTACGTGATTCATGAAGCCCAGCCCAATGCTTTTGCCACCGGCCGCAATCCGCAACATGCGGCAGTTGCGGTGAATACCGGCCTGCTGGAGATGCTTTCGGAAGAAGAGGTTGCCGGCGTGATTGCGCATGAATTGGCGCATATCAAGAACCGCGACACGCTGGTCATGACCGTCACGGCCAGCATCGCCGGCGCCATTTCAGCACTCGCGCAATTCGGCATGATGTTCAGCCGTGGCCGCAATCAGCAAGGCCAGAACCCTTTTGGCCCCATCGGCATGTTGTTGATGGTGATCCTGGCGCCCATTGCAGCCGCCATCGTGCAAATGGCGATCAGCCGGTCGCGTGAATATGAGGCCGATCGCGCGGGCGCCGAGATTTGCGGCCAACCCATGGCCCTGGCCGGGGCGCTGCAGAAATTGGAACATTACGCCCATCAGCGCGTGAACCAGCGGGCGGAAGCCAATCCCGCGACCGCGCATATGTTCATCATCAACCCGCTTTCGGGCGCGCGGATGGATAATTTGTTCTCGACCCACCCGCGCACGGCGAACCGCGTGGCGGCGCTGGAGAAACTCGCCGCCAGTATGGGGGCGCTGCCAGGCGGCAGCCCTTGGGGACAGGCGCTGCCTTCCGAAAAGCCGCCAGCGCAGCGGGGTCCTTGGGGGTAAAGCTGGCAGTCCCGGCCCGGGGCGGCTATTATCTCCCCATGAAAGCCCTGCCGCGCCTGCTTCCCCTGGCCGTAATCACCCTGCTGGGGGCAGACATCCTTCCCGCCGCCGCGCAATTCGCGGCGCCACCGCCCCAAGCCGGCGCGCAGCCGCCACGCCCGCCAGCCCTGCCCGGCCTTGCCGCGCGCCGCGCGCCTGAGCCCATTCCGGCGGATGAGAACGCCAACCTATCCCCGACACCTGCGCTGTTTGATGCCATCACGCGCGGCGATCTGGCAGCGGCGCGTGATGCCGTTAATCGTGGCGCGGATTTGAATGGCCGCAATGCGCTTGGCCTGACGCCGGTGGATTGGGCGGTGGATCAGGGGCGCAATGATATCCTGTTCTATCTGCTTTCCGCACGCGGCATGGCTGGCAGTTCCGGCCCGACCAATGCGCGCAGCGCCGCCGCCGCCCGCGCCGAACGGGAACGCGCCGAACGTGCCGCGCAGCAGGAAGCGCTGCGCCTTTCGCGCCAGGCTTCGGCACAGGGGGCGCGGGCGCCGAGTGTTTCCATCAGGCCGAGGCTTTTTGCCAATGATGGCGGCGCAGCGCAGTTGGAATCGGGCTTCCTTGGCTTTGATGCCGGGCGCCCAGGTGGCGCGCGCCGCGGCGGTTGAGCTGATGTTTTTCGAAGGCTTCACGCTGGAAACACGCGAAGCCAATGGGCAGCGCATTCGGCTCCGCCGCGCGGGTTCCGGCCCGCCGCTTTTGCTGCTGCATGGCAATCCACAAACCCACGCCATGTGGCATCGCGTGGCGCC
>JBIKXA010000079.1:0-15945 GCA_044356015.1 Roseomonas sp. | reverse complement strand
CAAACAACAAAAAAAGAACCAGCAACAGAACGCCTTACGGCATCCCACTTCGCCGGCCCCCTCAACCATACCAATCATCGGCAGGGCAAACAAACTAGCCAAAACAAACTAGCCAGTCAACCCCTAATCACCAATAACCTCACGGTGGACGGGCTTCTATACGCGCCCACACAACTCGTCAAGCACCCACCCAGCCCCGAAACCAATCCGCAAAGCGCGGCACGCCCTCCTCAATAGGTGTTTTCGGCTCGAAGCCACAGAGCGTCTGGATGGCGCCGATATCAGCGAAGGTTTCCGCCACATCCGTCACGGGGCGCGGCGCATCATTGATAACGGCCTTGCGACCAAGGCTGTCTTCCAGCACCGCCACAAAGCGCCGCACCGCCACGCTTCGGTGATTGCCAATATTCAATAGCCGCGGCTTGCCATCTGTCGCAGGGTGATCCAGCGCGCCCAAAACACCTGAGGCAATATCAGCAACAAATGTAAAATCGCGCTTCAGCCGCCCACCATCGTAAAGCGTGATCGGGCGCCCGGCCAGAATCGCATCAGCAAACAACCAGGGCGCCATATCGGGGCGTCCCCAGGGACCATAGACGGTGAAAAATCGCAGCCCCGTCTGGGGCAAGCCGAAAATATGTCCATAGGCTTCGCTGATCAGCTCATCCGCGCGCTTCGTCGCCGCATAGAGCGAGATTGGATGATCCACGCGGTCATCTTCCCGATACGGCAAACGCTCATTGCCGCCGTAAACCGATGATGAACTGGCATAAAGAAAATGCTGCAGCCGAGGCAAGGATCGCGCTGCTTCCAGCATCACAAGATGCCCCATCACATTCGCTTCGATGTAGCTATAGGGATCAATCAGCGAATGCCTGACACCTGGTTGCGCGGCCAGATGAATGATCCGCGTCACATCAGGGTATTGCTTGAACACTGCCTCCACCGCAGCACGATCGGCGATATTCACTTTCAGGAATGAAAAATGCGCCTGCGTCAGTAACCGATCCCGCCGTGCGTGTTTCAAGCGCAAATCATAATAGGGTGTCAGGCTATCAAGTCCAATCACCTTTTCGCCGCGCGCCAGCAGTGCTTCGGCAACATGCATGCCGATGAAACCTGCAGCGCCCGTCAGAAGAATCGTCATGTCCTGATCAGCCGATCTTCAAGCAATTCCAGGATTGCATGGCCAAGCGTGATATGCGCTTCCTGAACCCGCGCAGTCTCCATGCTCGGCACAATGAGCGCCACATCACAAAGCGGCGCCGCGCCACCACCATCACCACCAAGAAACCCGATTGTCCCGATGCCCATGCCGCGCGCCACCTCAAGCGCCTTAATGACATTGGCTGAGCGCCCGGAAGTGGTAATGCCGAACAGCACGTCACCGCGCCGGCCAAGTCCCGAAAGGGGCCGCGCGAAAACATCGTCAAACCCATAATCATTACCCCCAGCGGTCAGGGCCGCAGGATCGAGCGTGAGCGCAATGGCTGGCCAGGAAGGCCGCTCCACCCGCGATCTGAGGCGCACCAATAACTCCGTCGCCAAATGTTGCGCATCGGCGGCGCTGCCGCCATTGCCGCAAAAAAACAGCTTGCCACCTCCCCGTAGCGCCGACTCGCAAAGGTCAATGGCCTGAAACACCCAAGGCGCCATGGTGGTCGCCAAGTGCCGACGGAGGGCAACCCCGTCCTCCATCATCGCGCTCAAGCGATCTTGTTCCGTCATACGCGGCTCCAGGCTTATTGCTCAATATTCATCAGGAAGAGGCAATTTGCTGGAAAAACGCATAGGCCTTTACCGGAGACAGGCCAAGCCATGATCGGGCGCAACGGGCACCGCCACGCAAGCGTTAGGGACTATCAGGCTTACGCTTTTCCATCTCCAACAACCGCGCGCGCAGCCCCGACACCTCCGCGCGCAGCGCCGCGATCTGGTCACCCACCGGATCATCCTCGGTATTACTAAGGCCATAGCCTAGAAAGGGGTCCGCGCAGATCGAACCCGCCGGCGGACGGGCGGGGATGCCAACCACAGTGCATTCTGGCGGTACATCCCGCGTTACCACCGCATTGGCGCCAATCCTTGCCCCCTTGCCGACCGTAATAGGTCCCAGAACCTGCGCCCCGGCACCAATCGAAACGCCCGCTTCAATTGTCGGGTGCCGTTTCCCCGGGCTGCCGGAAAGCCCGCCAAGCGTCACGCCATGATAGATCAGCACATCATCGGCAATCTCCGCCGTCTCACCAATCACCACGCCCATCCCATGGTCAATGAAAAAGCGCCGGCCAAGCTGCGCGCCAGGGTGGATTTCAATGCCGGTCAGAAAGCGGCTGAGATGAGAAATGAGCCGCCCCGCGCCGTGCCAGCCGCGCAGCCAGAGCCAATGCGCCAACCGATGCCAGAGCACCGCATGCAACCCGGCATAGCAGAAAATGGTCTCAAGCCAGGAAGGCCGCGCGGGATCACGCGCGCGAATGCTGCGGCCAAGTTCAAGCGCTTCCCTGATCACTTTGCCGACCTCATGCAAGCCAGGGCGGGATAGGCAGGCCGCGTTCGCGCAGGAATTCGGGATTGAACAGCTTGGATTGATAGCGGGCACCACCATCGCACAGAATGGTCACCACACGATGCCCCGGCCCCAATTGGCGCGCCACCTTGATGGCTGCTGCCACATTCAGTCCTGCAGACCCGCCAAGGCAAATGCCTTCCTGCACCAGCAAATCAAACACCTGGGTCAGCGCTTCCTCATCCGTCACCTGCACAGCGTCATCAATCAGCGCGCGGTCGCCCACCAGATTGCCCGGCACTCGCGCGGCCTGACCAATGCCTTCAGTGATGGAAGACCCCTCGGGCTTCAATTCACCCGTTTTGACCCAGGAATAGAGCGAACTGCCCATGGGATCGGCCAAAACAATGCGCGCTTTCGGGCCGCGTGCCTTCAGCGCGCGGGCTATGCCGGCCAGCGTCCCACCCGTGCCGCAGGAACAGGTGAAGGCATCAATCTGCCCGCCGGTCTGGTCCCAGATCTCGGGGCCCGTTGTGGCTTCATGCGCAGCGCGATTGGCGAGGTTATCGAATTGATTGGCATAGACAGCGCCCAACTCCTCGGCCAAGCGGCGGCTGTAATGCACGTAATTGCCTGGGTCCGAGAATGGCTTGGCCGGCACCAGGCGGAGATCCGCCCCGATCATGCGGAGAAAATCGAGCTTTTCGCGGCTTTGCGTCTCAGGCACCACAATGACGCTGCGATAGCCGCGCGCATTGGCTACCAGCGTAATGCCAATGCCCGTATTCCCTGCCGTGCCTTCCACAATCGTACCTGGTTGCCCAGGCGTCAAAGAGCCGCGCGCTTCGGCATCCATGATGATACCAAGCCCAGCGCGATCCTTCACCGAACCGCCGGGGTTCATGAATTCTGCCTTTCCCAGAATGTCGCAGCCAGTGATTTCACTGGCGCGCTTCAGGCGGATCAGGGGCGTATTGCCAATGGCGCCAATGAGCCCATCCACCACATGCCCCGTTCCATCCATGCCGATCACCACGCCTGATGTTGTATCCTCAAGCTCCCATCGTCGCGCGGAGCGGGGGGTGGCACAAGCCTCAGAAAATTCTTGTTTTTCCCGGGCATTCGGGAAATACACATGCCAAAAAAGCAGGAAACTGAGGAAGTTCTTGTCCCATGCGCTAACCGGCCCGGGCGGCTTCCGCCGCCGCCTTCGCCTTTGCGGAACGCCGGCGCCATTGCCGGATGATGAAAAAGATCAGCGCCGCCAAGGCAATGCCTGCAATGGTCCAGCCGAGCCTTTCAGGCCCAATCAGCGCACCCAAAAACCAGCCGGCAGCGACAAAGCTGCTGGCCCAGATGCCGGCAGCGATGAAATTCAGTATCGCAAAGCGCCCCCAATTCAGCCCAGCCAAGCCGCAGGCAGCAGAAGCAACATTGCGGATGCCGTAAAGGAAGCGAAAACTCAGGATGAACCAGGTGCCATAGCGGTGCAGCAGCACATTCACGCGGGCGACTTTTTCCTCGGCACCCTTGATGCGGCGCACGACCCGCGGACCATAACGCCGACCCAGGGTGAACCAGGTTTGATCGCCCAGAAAAGACCCGAACCATACCGCAAAAAGCAGCCACCAAGGATTGACCGCGCCCGTTGCCGCACCAAGGGCAGCGGCTGCCAGAACGAAAGTCTCACCTTCAAAAAACGCCCAGATAAAAGAACCCAGATAGGCGTAGTGCCCCCAGGACTCCCAGATTTCTGCCAAGACACCACCCTCGGATTTTGGCTATAACTGCCCCCGATTGGTGAAAAGGGGAAGGGGCGACCCAAAATCAGCGCAGCCCCATTCGTTGCAAGGAAGTCTCGTGTCGCAAATACCGGAACCGGCCCATGGCCAAATGTTTGACGCCTTTGGCCGACCACCCGTGCCCGATCTGGTGGTGCCAAGAGCCATTCTGCCCTTTCATTTGGATGAAAGGCCGGTGCGTGGCCGTCTGGTACGGCTTGGGCCTTTGGCCGATGCCCTGCTTTCCCGGCATGATTATCAACCGGCGATTGCGCACCTTTCGGGTGAGGCTATGGCGCTGACGGCAGGCTTGGCGGCGGCGCTGAAGTTTGAAGGTTCCTTCAGCCTGCAAGCCAAGGGCGATGGCCCGGTTTCGCTGTTCCTCGCGGATTGCACCAATGCCGGGGCGCTGCGCGGCTATGCCAAGGTCAATCGGGAAAGGCTGGCCGGGCTTGAAGCGCTGAATGCCGCGACGCTGCTCGGCAAGGGCTATCTGGCCTTCACCTGCGATCAGGGCCCCGATATGGATCGCTACCAGGGCATTGTTGCCATTGAAGGCGAAACCCTGACCGATATGACCGGCGAATATTTCCGCAATTCGGAACAGCTTGATACCTATGTGAAGCTCGCTTGCGCAGAAACGCCCAATGGCTGGCGGGCTTCAGCGCTGCTGATGGAACGCGTGGCCGGTGCCGGATGGCTCGATCAGCAGATGGATCAGGAACAGCAGCAGGAAGCCTGGCAGACCGCGACCATTCTGGCGCGCACCATCAGCACCGATGAATTGCTGGATGATGCGCTTTCGGGTGAACAGCTGTTGCATCGGCTATTCCATGCCGAGGGCCTCCGGCTTGATCGGCCAAAGCCGCTATCCTACGGCTGCCGCTGTTCGCGTGAGCGTTTGCTGAATGTGCTGGGTGGTTTCAGCACCGATGATCTGGACCACATGGCCGATGACGGCACCATCACCATGACCTGCGAGTTCTGCAATTACGATTTCCGCTTTGATCGCAAGGCGCTGCCGGCGCGTGAGGCAGGGAATTGACCATGGCTGTGCTGACCAAACGCCGCGCCTTCCTGGCCCTGCCCTTTCTAGCCGCCTGCGCCAATGAACAACCGGCGGGGCCTTACCTGCCACCAGGGCCGCCAAGCTATGGGCATTTGACGCCGCTTCGCCTCAAGGTCGGCACGCTGGACATCAAGCAACCTGAAAGCGGCACGGCGCTGATGGTGCAGCAACCCGCGCCCTTGCTGCCTTCAGATGTCATGCTCCGCATGGCGCAAGATCGGCTGAGCGCCACGGGCGGCCCCGGTGCGGCGCGCTTCGTCATTCAAACCGCGCGGCTGACGCGGGAGGTCGCCAGCGCCGCCGGCACCTTCAGCCCCGCATCAGAGGTTTTTCGCTGCATCATGCGCTGTCAGCTGGAAATCATCTCAGCGGAGGATGCGGTGCTTGCCTCCGCCGCGGCCGAAGTGAGACGCGAAGTAACCGGCCCGACGCGAGACGATGCGGAACGCGCGGCACTTGCCGAACGAGTGGTGAAATTGGCCGGGCAGGATATGAATGTCGAATTCGAATTTCAGGTAAGGCGGCATTTGCGCGCCTGGCTGCAATTGGTGGCCGCCCCTGGTGAGAGCCTGCCGCAACCCGTTGAACGCGAAGCCCTGCCGCGTTCGTGATACGATAAGCACCAAAGGAGAGGCCACATGACAGACCATCCCCTGATGCAGGAAATCGCGCCCATCCTGCCTGAGTTGATCGCCCTCAGAAAGAACATCCACGCCCATCCCGAATTGGGGATGGAGGAAACGCGCACAGCCGCGCTGGTCGCCGCACGCTTGCGCAGCCTTGGTATTGAAACCACGGAAGGGGTTGGCCGCATGGGCGTGGTGGGCACGCTGCGCGGCAGCCGCCCCGGCCAAGGCGCGATTGGGCTGCGCGCCGATATGGATGCGCTGGCGCTGACCGAGGCAACCAACCTTCCCTATGCTTCGCAACACGCGGGAAAGATGCATGCCTGCGGGCATGATGGGCATACCGCCATGCTTTTGGGGGCGGCTGAGCTATTGGCCAAGAAGCGCGATTTCGCCGGCACGGTGCATTTCATTTTCCAGCCCGCCGAGGAAGGCCGTGGCGGTGCGCGCGCCATGCTGGATGATGGGTTGTTTGAGCGTTTCCCCTGCGATTCCGTCTATGGCATGCATAATATGCCGGGCCTGCCGCTGGGCCATTTTGCTTTATGTGACGGGCCGATGATGGCCGGTTCCGGGCGCTGGAAGGTGCAGTTTCGCGGCACGGGCGGGCATGGCGGCAATTCACCCCATTTGGCGAGTGATATCACGGTCGCGCAGGCGAATTTCATCACCGCGCTGCAAAGCATTGTCAGCCGCAATGCGCCGGCGCTGGAAAGCGTTGTGATCAGCGTGGGTCATATCTCCGCCGGTTCGGTGGACGCGCTGAATGTGATGCCTTCAGAACTACTGATCGGCGGCACCATGCGCGCCTTCAACCCGACCATGCAGAAAATGCTGGATGATCGCATGCGCGAAGTGGCGGAGCTGACAGCCCGCATGCAGGGCGCGAGTGCCGAGGTGACGCTGTGGTGGGGCGCGGCACCGCTGATCAATCACGCGCGAGAGACCGCGATCATGGCCGATACCGCGCGGGATTTGGCGGGCGATGCCGCGGTAAATGACAAGATGACACCCGTGACGGGGGGCGAGGATTTCGCCTTCATGCTGCAAGCCAAGCCAGGCGCCTTTGTCTTCATGGGCAATGGCACTGCGCCGGATGGCAAGGTGCATGCGCTCCATACGCCGCTTTATGATTTCAATGATGCCGCCTTGCCGCATGGCGTGGCGTTCTGGGTCAATCTGGTGCGGCGGGAAATGAACGCCGCTGGATAAATGCCCCTATATCAAGGTCGGCGCCCTAGAGCATGTTGCGTTCACATCGGTTCACGCAACATGCTCTACATCTTTGTTTTTCGAGCATCTTCACGCGTTCAGATGATTCCATCTGAACGCGATCTGCTCTAGCTGCGGCGCCGACCCTGCGAGATCATTTCACCTCAACGCCATAGATATCGCGTGCGGCATGGGCGGTGATCAGCCCATCCGCCACATCGCGCTTCACCAATTCCGGATCGCGCGCCTTGGGATCACCCATACCGCCGCCGCCGGGCAGTTTCAGCAAAAGGCGCCGACCTTTCGGAATAACCTGAAAGCCCTTGGTACGCAGCACCGTGCCGTTCGGGTCATTCAGCCCGACCCAACCGCCAGCACCGGTCCCGCCGCCATCGCGGCCCTTCGGTGGATTGGCGACGCGATCGAAAATCGCATTCACCGCAAATTCCGCATCGCCCTTGGCGCCGATTTCCATGATCTGGCCGAAGCCGCCGCGCGTCTTGCCGGCACCCGCGGAATCCGGGCGGAGTTCCTTCTTCCAGAAAATCACGGGGGCAACGTTCTCGGTCGCTTCCACCGGCATGGTGCGCACACCGGAAGGAAAGGCCGTGCCATCCAGCCCATCCTTGGCGGGCCGCGCGCCGGTGCCACCGGAATTGAAGGTGATGATTTCAAAATCATCCACCTCAGCCTGCTGGCCCGAAACCTGAGAACCGCCACGCAAAGGCGGGTTCCACAGCGCCGAAGACCCTTCCGCATTCACGCGCCCCGGCACGGCCTGGTGCAGGCAGCCCATCATCAAATCCGGGATCAATTGCCCGATCACATGCCGCACACTCACCGGATAAGGCCGCGGCGCATTCAGGATGGACCCTTCGGGGATTTCCATCTCAAAAGGTGCCAGGCTCGCCCAGTTATTCGGCACTTCCGGGGCGACGACGCATTTGATGCCGAAGCAGGAATAGGCGCGGCAATAGGCCGGCGGCACATTGATGCCGCGACTGGAAAGGCCGGACGTGCCTGCGTAATCCACCACAATCCGATCCGCATGGATGGTCATGGCGGCCTTCAGCGTCACCGGCGCTTCATAGCCATCGGATTTGATGTCGGAACGGAAGGTGCCGCGCGGCAGCTTGGCGATTTCGATCAGCGTCGCGCGGCGGCTGGCTTCAAAAATGTAGTCAGCCAGATCATCCAGGCCATCCATCGCGAACTCGTCCATCATCTCCACAAGCCGCTTCGATCCCGCATCATTGCAGGCGCAAAGCGAATAGATATCGCCTTCCAATTCCACCGGCGTGCGCGACCCCGCGCGGATGAAATCGAAGAATGTCTCATTCGGCGCGCCGGCATCGAAGCATTTGACGATGGGGATATAGAGCCCTTCTTCAAAAACGCTGCGCCCTTCAGGCCCCATGCCAAGCCCGCCAATGTCAATGATATGCGCGGTATTGGCGAAAAGCCCGACAATCTTGCCGCCGCGAAAGGCGGGCGAGACAACCGTCAGGTCATGCAAATGCCCGGTCGCAAGCCAGGGGTCATTGGTGATGTAGTGATCCCCAGGCTTCATGCTGGCAGCAGGGAATTTCGCCAGGAAATGGCCAACCGATTCCGCCATGGAATTCACATGGCCAGGCGTGCCCGTCACGGCCTGAGCCAACATGCGCCCCTGCAGATCAAAGACGCCGGCGGAAAGATCGCCCGCTTCGCGCACCGTGGTGCTGAAGGCGGTGCGGATCATGGTCTGCGCCTGTTCCTCGACCACGGCAATCAGGCGGTTCCATTGGATCTGGCGTTGGATTGTCGCCAGCGCGCCGGTTTCCTTCATTATGCAGCCTCCTGCGTGAGATCGAGATACCCAAGCCCATCCATGCGGCACACCCAGCCGGGGCCGATCAAGGTGCTGGTTTCAGCCTCGGCGATAATCGCGGGGCCGGCCACAGTGGCGCCGGGTTGCATCGCTTCGCGATCATAGACCTGCCATTCGGAAACCTCGCCGGTTGCGGTATCGCGCACCATTTGCACGCGCACGGGCTTGGGTGCGGGCGCATCCGCCACCGCCGCAGCCGGTTCAACATGCGCTTCAACTGTGCGCACCGTGACGGCGAAGGAGAGAATTTCCACATCCGAACCCGGCACAGGGCGATCATAGAAGCGGCTATATTCCGCATCATACAGCGCGCGAATCTCGCGCACATCCTGCGCGGTCAAGGCGCGGGGTGGGATCGGCACGGCGATTTCATGCCCCTGCCCGACATAGCGCATATAGGCGATGCGCGTTTCTTCAATCGGCGCGCCAAAAGCGCCCTCCGCCACCACGCCGGCCGCTTCCTGCGACATGGAAGCGAGCAGGCTATTCACCGCGGCGATGTCGAAGCTGCCGAAGCGCTGATAGAGCGATTTCACCACCTCATAAGCCACCGGCGCGCGGAGGAAGCCAATCGCGCTGCCCACGCCCGCGCCGGATGGCACCAGCATGCGCTTCACGCCGATTTTCTCTGCCACGCGATAGCCATGGACGGGGCCGCCGCCGCCAAAGGCAATCACCACGCGGCCCTCGTAATTCTTCGCACTTTCAATGGCATGCACGCGCGCGGCATTGGCCATATTCTCATCCACCATTTCCACCACGCCAAGCGCGGCCATTTCGGCGGAAAGGGCCAACTTGCCACCGACATGTTCGGCCAGCGCCTTGCGCGACTGATCCGGATGCAAGCGCAGCGCACCGCCCGCGAAAAGCTCAGGATCGTAGCGGCCAAGGGCAAGATTGGCGTCCGTGACGGCAGGGTGCGTGCCGCCGCGCCCATAGCAGGCGGGGCCAGGATCAGCGCCGGCGCTCTCAGGGCCAACCTGAATGCGCCCCATACTATCCACCTGCGCGATGGAACCGCCACCCGCGCCAATCTCCACCATCTCAATCACGGGGATGCGCAAAGGCAGGCCAGAGCCCTTCTTGAAGCGCCCGACGCGCGCGACTTCAAAGGTGCGCGACGCCTGCGGGCGGAAATCATCAATCAGGCAAACCTTGGCCGTCGTGCCGCCCATATCGAAGGACAGCACCTTATCGAAGCCACGCTGCCGCGCGACAAAGGCGGAGAAGATCGCACCCCCCGCCGGCCCGCTTTCCACCAGGCGGATCGGGAAACGCGCCGCCGTATCAATCGTGGTCAAGCCGCCGCCCGAAAGCATCAGATAAAGCGGGCAAGCAAGCCCAGCGTCGCGCAGCCCCAATTCCAATTGCTTCAAATAGCGCGCCATCAAGGGCTGCACATAGGCATTGGCAACCGTGGTTGAAAAACGCTCCCATTCGCGCATTTCCGGGGAGACTTCGGAAGACAGTGAGATTGGCAATTCCGGCCACATCTCCCGCACAATCTCTGCCGCGCGGCGTTCATGGGTTGGGTTCACAAAGCCATGGATGAAACCAATTGCCAGGCTTTCAATGCCCTCGGCGCGCAGGAAGGGCACATAGGCGCGAACCGCTACCTCATCCAAGGCCAGTAGCACCTTGCCGGTATTGTCCAAGCGTTCCGGCACCGGTAGGCGCCAGCGGCGCTGCACCAGGGGCTTCGGCAATTCGATGTTCAGATCATATTGATCATACCGCGCTTCATTCGCCAGCGCCAAAACATCGCGGAAACCTTCCGTGGTGATCAGCGCGGTTTTCGCCCCCTTGCGTTCAATCACCGCATTGGTGGCAAGCGTGGTGCCATGGATCACCAGTGCCAGATCAGCCGGCTTCAACCCCGCCTTGGCGAGCACCTGTTGCACGCCTTCCAGCACGCCCTTTTCCGGCGCGGCGGGGGTGGTCAACACCTTGGTGGTCCAGCGCTGGCCATCCTTTTCAATGGCAAGGTCTGTGAAGGTGCCGCCAATATCAACGGCAAGACGCGCATTCTTATGTGCTGATGTGCTCATTGCCCCATCTCCGCCGCCCAACGGGTCACCACAGCGCAAGCGGCCGCAAAATCTTCCATGCGCATGTCTTCCTTCGGATTATGACTGCCATTTTGATTGCGAACAAAAAGCATCGCCGCCGGCACGCCCGCTTCGGCAAAGGCCGCCGCATCATGCCCCGCGCCCGATGCCATGTGCCGATAGGAAATGCCGAGCGCCTTGGCCGCGCTTTCCAACCCTGCCCGCACACCCTGATCCATCGGCGCGGATCGGCTGCCGGTTTCCGGGCCAAGATCGAACCGCACACCGCGCCGCGCCTCGATTTCCGCAATGATGCGCCCCATGGCGGCGAAAAGCAGATCGCGCGATGCGGGATCAACGCTCCGCACATCAAGTTGAAACCGAGCATCACCCGCGATTTTCGTGAAGCCCGCTTCTTCCGTGGTCGCCATGGTGCAGAAGGTGCACACCATGGTGTGGCCCAGCGCTTCCAGCCGGCACCATTCCTCATCCAGCCGATGCACCAACTCCGCCAAGGCCACCGCCGCATCGCGCCGATAGCGCCGCGCCGTCGCGCCCGAATGATTATATTCGCCAAGCACGCGCGCGGCGCGGAGCCGCCGCGATCCGGGGATGCCGGTCACTATGCCAATCGGCAGGCCTTCGGAATCAAGGCTCGGGCCTTGTTCGATATGCACTTCCAAAAACGCGGCGGTGTTTTCCGGGCCCAGCAGATGCTCGCCGCGGGCCACCGCATCAGGATCAAAACCTTCTTCGCGCATATGCTCGGCCAAAGTCCTGCCGCTATCCGTGCGCTTCACCTGCAAGATTTCCGGCGCCAGCAACCCAAGCGCGGCCTTGCTGCCGGGGTAGGAAGTCGGGAACCACTGCCCCGCTTCCTCGGCACGAATGGCCATCACCGTCATGTCGCGCGCGGGCTGAAACCCGGCGCGCTTCATGCCCGCCACCGCCGCCAGCCCCGCCAGAACCCCGGCGGCGCCATCGAAATTGCCACCCTCTCGCACTGAATCAAGGTGGCTGCCCATGATGATCCGCTTGGCAGCGCGATCAGCCCCGGGCAGGGTCATATACAGATTGCCCGCGACATCATTGCGGCATTCCAGGCCAAGTTCTTCCGCAGCCTGGCGCACCAATTGATGCGCGATGCGCTCTCCGCGGCCATAGGCTTCGCGCGTGACGCCCTCGCCATCGCGCGTCGCTTCCCGCAGCGCGTCAAACAACCGCGCGGCGAGGGCCATGTCAGGGTTCAGGTTGGGCAGCATGGCGCGGGCTTACAACATGCTCCGCACACGCCCACCATCCACGCGGATCATGGAAGCGGTGATATAGGCGCCGGTCTCACCCGCCAGGAAAGCGCCCATCGGCCCGTATTCAGCCGGCATGCCAATGCGCCCAGCCGGAATTTCTTTCGCGGTCTGCGCCAGGATTTCATCCTCGCTCACGCCCAATTGCTTCGCGCGAATAGCCGTATTGGTGGTGATACGATCAGTCAGAATGCTGCCCGGCGCCAGCACATTCATCGTGACACCATCAGCGGCCACTTCAGCGGCCAGCGTCTTCAACCAACCCCAGATCGAAGCGCGCAGCGTATTGGAAAGTGCCAAGGTCGGGATCGGGTGCTGCATCCCCGTGCTGCCCACCACGATCACGCGGCCCCATTTCTGCGCGCGCATCGCCGGCATCAGGCGGTTGGTGATGCGAATGGGGGAGACCACGATATTCTGGAACCACTTGACCAGGTCTTCTTCCTTCATCTGGGAAGCGGTGCAAACGGGCGGGCCACCATGGTTCAGCACCAGGATATCCACGCCCCCCATGGCCGCCACCGCGGCATCGGCAAGCTTATCCATCTCAGCGCCTGAGGAAACATCAGCCTGAATGCCATAGGCCGCCTGAGCGCCCAGCGCCTTCAATTCCGCCGCAACCTTATCGAGGCTCGCCTGTTCGCGCCCGCTGACCGTGACAATGGCCCCCTCGGCCGCGATGGCATCCGCGATGGATCGCCCGAGGCCCTTGGAACCGCCCATCACCAAGGCCCGCTTGCCCTTCAAACCCAAATCCATGACCCGTTTCTCCACGAAAGAATGATGCCCCGACCCTGCCCCCTCACCTGCCCTCTGGCAAGACGGGCCAAGCCGGGCCATGGTGCGGCCCGTCTAAACCAGCGGAGCAGTAACCCCCCATGGCCAAGCCAGTCATTCTCGTCACCCGGAAATTGCCCGAGGCCATTGAGGTGCGGCTCACCGAGGTTTTCGACGCCAGGCTGAACCCCGAGGACGCGTTATGGGGCAGAGACGCCGCGGAAATCGCCGCCCGAGCCAAGGCCTGCGGGGCCGATGGCATCCTCTGCGCCGCCGGGGATGCGATGAACGCCGCCGCCATCAATGCTTTGCCGGAAAGCGTGAAGGTGATCGCGACCTTCAGTGTCGGCTTTGACCATGTTGCGATAGATGCCGCCCGCGCGCGCGGCATTGCTGTGACCAATACGCCGGAGGTGCTGTCCTTCGCCACCGCCGAATGCGCCTTCACCCTGATGCTGATGGCCGCCCGCCGCGCCGGCGAGGGTGAACGCATGGTCCGCGCGGGAAAATGGGAGGGCTGGGCGCCCACACAGCTTATGGGTGTGACCCTGCAAGGCAAGAAGCTTGGCGTGCTGGGCTTTGGCCGCATTGGGCGCGAATTGGCGGCCATGGCACGCGGCATGCAAATGGAAATCCATTACCGCGACATGCAGCGTCTGCCGGCTGAAATTGAACAGGGCGCCATTTTCCACGAAACCGACGCGGGCTTCCTTGGCACCATTGATGTGCTTTCCATGCATGTGCCGGGCGGTGATGGCACGCGCAAATGGCTGAATACCGAACGCCTTTCTCAGATGAAAAAGGGCGCCATTGTCATCAATTCCGGCCGAGGCCCTTCCGTGGATGATGAAGCGCTGATCGCCGCGCTGAAATCCGGCCATATCCGTGCTGCCGGCTTGGATGTTTATGACGGCGAACCCCGCGTAAACCCCGGCTATACGGCGCTTGAGAATGTGGCGCTGCTGCCGCATCTTGGTTCCGCCACCATCGAAACGCGCCACGCCATGGGCATGCGCTGCATTGAAAACCTTGCCGCCGTGCTGACCCAGGGTATTTCGCCCCCGCATCGCGTGGTTTGATTTTTCGCTCTCAACACCAAGGAAGCTTCCGATGAATTTCGATTTCGCCAAAATCCCCTTCGAACAGGCCTACAAGTTGGTGGTGTCCACCGTGGTGCCGCGCCCGGTCGCCTGGGTGGTGACGAAGGACAAGGATGGCGTGGTGAATGCCGCGCCCTATTCCTTCTTCAATGCATTCTCCGACAATCCCGTGGTGGTGGGCTTTGGCTGCGGGCCGCGCGCGCCAGGTGCGCTCAAGGATACGGTTGCGAATATCGAAGCGACGGGGCAATTCGTGGTGAATATGGTCTCAGCCGATTTGGCGGAGAAGATGAACATTACGGCCGTGGATTTCCCCCCTGGCGTCAGCGAAATCACCGAAGCGGGGCTTTCCACCGCGCCTTCCACCAAGGTTGCCGTGCCACGCATTGCCGAAAGCCCGGTCGCTTTGGAATGCGAGATTTTCCAATTCGTACCTGCGGGGCGCCACATCATCGTGCTCGGCAAGGTGGTTGGCATGTATGTGCAGGATGATTGCGTGATGGACCCGGCGAAATACTACATTGATACGCCGAAGCTTGGCCTGGTTGGCCGCATGCATGGGCGCGGCTGGTATGCGCGCACCACGGACCGGATCGAAATCCCGCGCATTGATCTGGATGAATGGGAAGCGCGGAAGAAGAAGGGCTGAGCTCCTGCGCCCTCACGAGTGTGGCGTATCAATCCGGGAAGGCTATGCCGCAAAAGCTTCAACATGATGGAATGATCAGATCGCCTCTTGCCCGCTTGGCTGAGGAAAGGAGAGAAACACATGACCAAGACCGTCGGTACGATGCTGGCCGAAAGCCTGGCAGCCCATGAAATTGACATCATCTATTGCGTGCCCGGCGAAAGCTATCTGGGGCTGACGGATGCGCTGAGCGATTTCCCGAACATCAAGCTGGTGGTCTGCCGCCATGAAGGTGGCGCGGGCTTCATGGCGGCTGCCGATGGGCGCATGCGCAATGGCCGCGCTGGCGTGGCGCTGGTCTCCCGCGGGCCGGGGGCAACCAATGCGATGATCTCTCTGCACACCGCCTATCATGATGCAACACCGTTGGTGATGCTGATTGGCCATGTGGAACGCAAGGATATTGGCCGCCTCGCGCTGCAAGAACAGAATTATTCGCGGCTGCTATCCGATGTGACCAAGGGTGTTTTTGAAGTCATCGAGCCGATCCAGGCGAGCGAGACGATTGCGCGCGCCTTCCATTTGGCGGAATCCGGCACGCCTGGCCCGGTAGCCGTGATCCTGCCGGAAGATATTTTCGATGCGCCGGCGGAAGGGCCGGTCGTGAAGCCGCGCGCCATGCCGCTTGCCGGCCCCAGGGCCGAGGATTTGGACAAGCTCGCGGAACTTATCGCCAATGCGGAACGCCCGCTGGTGCTGGTGGGTGGCGCGCTGGCGACGCATGGCGAAAACGCCTCGGCTGATTTGAACCGGCTGGCTGAGGCATGGACGCTACCGATCAGCCCAACCCATCGCCGCCCACATTTGTTTGATGCGGAGCATCCGAATTACGGCGGCTATATGGGCATTCGTGTGCCGAAGCCGCTGATTGAGGAAATGAAAAAGGCCGATCTGATGATCTGCCTTGGCGAACGCATGTCGGATTCCATCAGCCAATCCTATAGCTTCCCAGCAGCGCCTG
>JBIKXA010000234.1:0-4789 GCA_044356015.1 Roseomonas sp. | reverse complement strand
GTTGCAAGGCCAGATAGGCGCCGCGCAGGATTTGCTCGGCGAGAAAGCCCGGCAGCGCGATATGGCTTGGCAGGGAAACGAAGGCAGCCGGAATGGCCGCCGCAAGCGCCGCGACCACCGCCGGCACCGGTGCCACGCGGCCGGAAAATAACAGCCCGATCAGCAAGACCAGCGGCAGCGCCTGCAGGGCGAGGATCATGCGGCCTCAGGCGCCGAGCGTAAAAGTCTTGCCGACGGCAGCAGGCACCACCATCGCCTCGCCATAGGCGCGTTCCAAAGCATTTACTGCGCGCCAGCCCGTGCAATGGGCGGGGAAAAGATAGGTCAGGCCAAAACCGCCGAGATCCCGCACGGTTTCCGGGATGACGCGTTCATTGGTGCCCGACAAATGAAATCCGCCCATCGCGGCAAATAATGGCACATCAGGAAAGCGCCGCCGCGCGGCATGCAGCACATTCACAATGCCGGTATGCGAACAGGCGGAAAACACAATCAACCCCTTGCCGCGCAAATGGACCGCCAGGAAGCGTTCATCGCTCAGCCATTCATCCGCCTGCCAGGGCGCGTTTTCATCATCGCGCGCCACCTGGCCGGGCAGGCCGGTTTCGTAAGCGGTGGTGCGGGGGATTTCGCCACTGACGTAAAAGCCATCGGCGATGATGTGTTCATCGCGCACCACAATAGGGATAGCGCCCATCGCTGCCCAGCCTTCGGGCGGCGGCACCCTATCCATCGGGAAAACCCCGCCATCGGGCTGGCGGCTGCCGCGTTCACGGAACATGCCGGGGTGCAGGTAAAGCGGCACGTCGCGCCCGCCATTGGCCGCGCGCGTCATTTCAATTGCCTTGGGCAGGCCGCCCGCATGATCCCAATGGCCATGCGACAGCACCATGGCCTCGATGGCCGCGAAATCCACGCCAAGTCGCGTGCCATTGCGTTCCACCGCGTAATCCACCGGGCCGCCATCAAACAATATCGTGCGGGTCTCGCCCGCGACATCGGCGCGCACCACCAAGGCGAGGCCGTGATTGGCGCAGCAAAGCGCGCCGCCCATGGTGCGCTTCATGCCCTGGCGTTGCAGGCGTATCCATTCGCGCGTCACGAAGCTTGGGGTTGAGGAAAGACTATCGGTGACATTATCCACCAGCACCGTGATTTCGATGCGATCCACCGCGATGGGGTCGGCCATGGTTTCCTCCGTTCAGCTCTTTCGGCGTGTCTCGGCAATGGTGATGACCAGCGCGCCGGCCAGGATGATGCCTCCGCCGGCCCAGGTCCAGGGATCGGGCACTTCGCCGAAGAAAATCCAGCCAAACCCAACGACAGGCAAAAGCCGCAGATATTGAAAGGGCGCGACGGCGGATGCCTCCCCGGCGCGATAGGCCGAAGTCAGAAGCCAGATGATGCCCGGCGTGGTGATGGCGAAGGCCAGCAGAAACAAAAGATCGAAGGCGCTGACCGGCGTGAAGGCAGAAATCGCGAAGGGCAGCATGCCAAGGCTGGTCACCACGCCAACCCAGGCAAGCACGGTTTCATTTGGTTCGGTTTGCGCCAGCATGCGGCTGGTGAGCGTAATGCCGCACCAACTGGCCGCTGATGCCAGCGCAAGCACCACGCCGATGAAGGAAATCTCCGCGCCCGGCCTCAGCATCAGCACCACGCCCAGAAACCCCGCCATGGTGCCAATCCAGCGCGCCGTGCCGATATGTTCCTTCAAGACCGGCCCGGCCAGCAATGTGGTGAACATGACATTGGTGAAGGAAAGAACCGTGGCGGTGGCGAGATCGAGGAACACAAAGGACAGGAAATAAAAACCCCAGGTCAGCAGGCTGGCCGCGCCGCGCATGATATGCAGCCCGCGCCGATTGGTGCGAAACACCTGAAGCCCGCTTTGCAGCAATAGCGGCATGACCCACAACAATTGCCCGAAGGAACGCGCGAAAAGCTGCATCGCGGTTGGGATGCCGCGTTCATTCATGTAGCGGATCGCCAGCGCCTCTCCGGCAAAGAGCATGGCAGCCAGGCTCATCAGCACCGCGCCGCGAAGATTGCCCGGCAGGCTGTTCCAGCGCGGCGTCAACGGTGTCACGGACGGCGCATCAATGCAGCGTCGCGAGCAGCCCCGCCATCAGCTTGGCGCGCGGCACCAGGCTGTCAATCAGCACATGTTCTTCCAGCGTATGCGCCATGGCACCTTGCACACCCAGGCCATCCAGCGTGGTGATGCCCATGGCGCCGGTGAAATTGCCATCCGAACCACCGCCGCTTGATTGATGGTTGATGTCAAAGCCAATCGTCTGCGCAATTTCCCGCGCATGTCGATAGAGCGCCATGACCTTCGCATCAGGCTCCCATACCGGGCGGGTCACGCCGCGCGTCACTTCCAATGTTACATCATTGGTGGAAGAACGGAGCGCCAGCATTTTCGCGACCCCCGCATCAAGGTCTTCCTGGCGTTTCGCCATGGAAAGCGCCTCGGCTTCTGTGGTTGTCGTGACGCAATTCACCCATTGCCCGCCATGCAGAACGCCCACTGAAAAGGTGCAATCCTCGGTGGTCATGTCCTCAATCGCGAGTATCTGCCGGCACATTTCCTTGATGGAACTGCGCCCTTCCGCCAGCCGCGCCCCGGCATGGGAAGGCCGGCCTGTGGTTTTCAGGTTGAAGCGGGCAATGGCGTAGCGGCCCGTCACCACCCCACCATCGGGCCGCGCGGGTTCCGGCACCAGCACAAACCTATGCCGCGCCGCTTCGGCTTCGATCAGATCGCGCGTGGAGGGGCTGCCGATTTCCTCGTCGCTCGTCAGCAGAATCGTGACCGGCAGGGGTGTCGCCAACTTCGCCGCGATGATCTGGCGCATGGCTTCAACGGCCAGCACCGTGCCGCCCTTCATGTCCAGAATGCCGGGGCCGTAGCAGCGATTACCCTCACGCCTTATCGGCAGTTTTTCCAGCGTGCCGATGGGATGCACCGTATCCAGATGCGCCATGACCAGAATGCCCGGCGCGCCATCACCTGCCGGGTGCGGAAAGCGCGCGCGCACGCAATCGCCAAGCCCCATGCGCCCCGGAATGCGATCAATGCGCGCGCCAAGCAGCGCCAGATCGCGGGACGCCAAATCCATCATGCGATTGACCGCCCCCGCATCGAAGGTGGGGCTTTCGCAGGCCGCCCAGCGCATCAGGCGGGCCAGGATGTCATCAGCTTCAAAAGGCAGGGCAAGGGCTGCGGTGGCGTCAGGCATGGTGTTTTGGCATCCCATCAATGATCACAGGTGAAGCCTGCGGTGCCGCGCGGCTTAGGGCAAGGGGGCAACTCGGCAGGCTTGCGACAGCATGATAGGGTTTCGACCAAACAAGGACCAAGCCCATGCGCCTGCTGATCGCCAACGCCAATACCACCGAAGCCATTACCGAAACCTGCGCCGCGGTGGCCCGCGCTGCCGCCGCGCCCGGCACCGAGATCATCGGCGCGACACCGCGATTCGGTCCTTCGGTTATCGCGACACGGGTTGAGAATGTCATTGCCGGCCATGCGCTATTGGAAGTGCTGGCGGAACATGCCGGCCAGGTGGATGCCGTGCTGCTCGCGGTCAGTTTCGATACCGCCTTGGATGCGGCGCGGCAGATGATGCCCTGCCCGGTGCTGGGCATGACAGAAGCCGCGGCGCTGACCGCCTGCATGATGGGCGGGCGGTTTGGCCTGATCACCTTCGGCAATGTGGAACCCTACCGCGAATTGATCGCGCGCCATGGGCTTGAGGCGCGGCTCGCTGCCCTGGCCGGGCTGGATGCAACCCCGCCTGAGGCGCTCGCCAATCCCGAAGGGGTTGCGGAAAAGCTGCGAATTGCCGTGGAAGGGTTGGCGGCGCAAGGCGCGGATTCCGTGGTGCTGGCCGGCGCGGCGCTGGCGGGCTTTGATCAGCGCTTGGCCGGGCGGGCCGCCCTGCCCCTGTTTGACGGCATTCGCTGCGGCGTGAAACTGGCGGAAGCCCTGGTGGCGCTCAACCCGCCGCGCGCGCAAAGCGGGTCCTATGCCCCGCCGCAGGGGCGGCTCAGCAAGGGCTTGACCCCAAGCCTTGCGGCGCTGTTGCGTGGCAACGGCTAACGCTACGGAAGAAACACATGCGCCTGGATGGACCTGACAGCAAGAATATAGACGACCGGCGCGGTCAGCGCGGGGGCGGCGGCGGTATGGGTCGCGTTGCCGTAGGCGGCGGCTTTGGCGCCGTGCTGCTGCTGCTACTGTCCATGTTTCTCGGCGTGGATGTGACCAATCTCGGTGGCGGCCAATTGGCGCCGCCCAATACCGCGGAACAACGTCAGGCCCCTTCAGGGCAGGCCGGCCTGCAGGAAGATGAGGCGCGGCGCTTCATCTCTCGCGTGCTGGCGGAAACCGAGCAGGTCTGGAATGAGGCCTTTCAGGCGCTTGGCCGGCGTTATGAGGAACCGGTGCTTGTGCTCTATAGCGGCGCCACCCGTTCGGGCTGCGGCGCGGCGCAGGCGCAGGTGGGACCGTTTTACTGCCCCGCCGATAGGCGCGTTTACATAGATTTGGATTTCATGGGGCGTTTGCTGCGCCAGCTTGGCGCGCCGGGCGATTTCGCCGCCGCCTATATTGTGGCGCATGAGGTCGGGCATCACGTCCAGCATGAATTGGGTGTGCTGGAAAAGGTGGAAGGCCTGAAGCGCCGGGTGGATCAGCGCACCGCCAATGAATTGCAGGTGCGCGTTGAATTGCAGGCGGATTGCCTGGCCGGGCTATGGGCCAAGCGCGCCCATGATGCGC
>JBIKXA010000233.1:0-4798 GCA_044356015.1 Roseomonas sp. | reverse complement strand
TGTGATCGCCATGGCGCTTTGCTGATTTTGGATGAGGTGATGTCCGGCATGGGCCGCACCGGCACTTTGCATGCCTGGGAACAGGAAGGTATTTCGCCGGATATCCAGGTGATCGCGAAGGGGCTTGGCGGAGGCTATCAGCCGATTGGCGGCATTCTGGTGCATGGCCGCGTGGTGGAAACGCTGAAGCGCGGGACAGGCACTTTCAAGCATGGCCATACCTATCAGGCGCATCCCGTGGCCTGTGCGGCGGCGCTTGCGGTGCAGGAAGTGATCGCGGAAGAAAACCTGCTGGCCAATGTGTGTGCTACCGGCGCGCTGCTGGAGCGCGGCTTGATGGAACGGCTCGGCAATCATCGCCATGTCGGTGATATTCGCGGGCGCGGGTTGTTCTGGGCGGTGGAATTCGTGCAGGACCGCGCGAGCAAATCAACTTTCGACCCTGCGCTGGCCGTCAATGAACGCATCAAGCACGCTGCCTTCGCGCATGGTCTGGCCTGTTATCCGATGGGTGGCACCATTGATGGCAAGCATGGTGATCACGTGATCCTCTCACCGCCCTATATCGTGAATGCGCGGGATGTGGAGATGATCGTGGAACGCTTCGGCGCCGCGGTGGATGAGGTTTTCGCGAACCTTCCTAAAGGCTGAGGTATTGTGCACGCAGCGCCGGGTCCGCTTCCAGCGCTGCCATGGTGCCATCATAGTGGATTTCGCCCCGTTCAATGACATAGGCGCGGTCAGCCACCGCCGCGGCGAAATCAAAATTCTGTTCTGACAGTAATACGGCGATACCTTCGCGCTTCATGCTGAGCACGGCATCGGCCATCAATTCCAGAATGACAGGCGCCAACCCTTCCGAGGGTTCATCCAACAGCACCGCATCGGGGTTGCCCATCAGCGTGCGCGCAATGGCAAGCATTTGCTGTTCCCCGCCCGACATGGCAGCGGCGCGGCGGCCACGCATCGCGGCCAGATTGGGGAAAATCTCGAAAAGGCGCTCAGGCGTCCAGGCGGCATGCCCGCGCGCCGCACGGCGGCCCACTTCAAGATTTTCCGCAACCGTCAGATCAGTGAAAATGCGCCGATCTTCCGGCACATAGCCAAGCCCGAGGCGCGCGATGCGAAAGGCCGGCAGGCCGGCAATCTCCTGCCCCGCAAAGCGCACTTGCCCGGCCCGTGGTGGCAGCAGGCCCATGATGGCTTTCAGCGTGGTGGATTTGCCGGCACCATTGCGGCCCATCAGCGCGGCAACTTCGCCGCGCGCAAGACGAAGTGACACGCCAAACAGGATCTCCGCCGGGCCATAACCGGCGCGCAAGCCATTCACTGCAAGCATGGGATCAGCCATGCGCCGCTGCCTTGGCGCGCAAGGCGGCGCGCAGGCCGGAAGTGCCAAGATAGACGCGCTGCACTTCAGGATTGGCGCGCACGTCTTCCGGGCTGCCGGCGGCGATGATCTCGCCCCGCACCACCACCAGAATACGATCCGCATGGGCGAAAACCGCATCCATGTCATGTTCGGTGAACAGCACGCCAATGGAAGAACGCCGCGCAATGCCGGCTACCAGACGCATCAGCGCAGCGCGTTCGCCTGGCGCCATGCCGGCGGTGGGTTCATCCATCAGCAGCAGGCGCGGCTTACCAGCAAGGGCAATGGCAAGTTCAACGCGCTTCACATCACCATAGGCCAGCGTATTCATGGGCCGTGTGGCTGCGTCCGCCATGCCAAGTTCAGTCAATAAACCAAGCGCTTCATCGCGGAACAGCGTATCGGCACGCGCCAGCATATCGCGCGTGCGGCCAGCATGGGCAATCAGCGCCATTTGCAGATTTTCCAGCACCGACATGGAAAGAAAAGTCTGCGCCACCTGAAAGCTGCGCCCCACGCCCAAGCGGCAAATGGCGCGTGGCGGCAGGCCGGTAATGTCCTGCCCGTCCAGCAGCACGCGCCCGCCATCAGGGCGCAATTGCCCGCCCACCATGTTGAAGCTGGTAGATTTGCCGGCGCCATTCGGGCCGATCATGGCGAGCATCTCACCCGCCACCAACGAGAAACTCACATCCCGCGCCGCCACCACGCCGCCGAATTTCTTGTTGAGATTTTCAACCGCCAGCAGCGTCATGGCGCGTCACCTGCAAAGCGAGCGCGCAACGAAGCATAGGCGCCGCCCAAGCCACGCGGAAAGATCAGCACCAGCGCAATGATCGAAGCACCAAGGAAGAAGCGCCAATGATCCGTGAGCGGCATGAAGACATCCTTGATGCTGTGGAAGGCGGCTGCCCCCAGCACCGGCCCCATCACGCTTTGCATCCCGCCCAGCAAAATCATGGCCAGAAAATCAACCGAAAGCGGAATCCCCAAAAGTGTCGGGTCAATCGAGCCTTTGGAGAAAGCATAAAGCCCACCCGCCAGACCTGCCGCCGCGCCGGCGATGGTGAAGCCCAGCCAGCGATGCGCGCGCACATCAATGCCAATCGCTTCAGCCCGCGCCGCCGAGTCTCGTGCAGCGCGCAGGCTCGCGCCAAAGGGCGCATAGATCACATGCCGCAGCGCGATAATCCCAAGCGCTGCGACCACAAGGACCAGATAATGATAGGCGCTGCGCGATGCCGCCCAAGCCGCCGGCCAAACACCGACAATGCCATTATCGCCGCCTGTGACTTCCACCCATTGAAAGCAGACCGCATAGGCAATTTGTGCGAAAGCAAGCGTCAGCATCGCCAGATAGATGCCCTGCAAGCGCACAATGAAAAACCCGAACAAGGCCGCGAAAAACCCACCCGCCAAGGGGGCGGCGATCAGCGCCGGTTCCATCGGCATGCCAAGCTTCGTCACCAAAAGCCCGCTGGCATAAGCACCAAGGCCGAAATAGGCAGCATGGCCGAAGCTCACGATTCCACCATTACCCACCAGGAAATTCAGCGAAAAGGCAGCGAGTGCGAAGATCAACACCTCGGTCGCCACCTTCACCGCATAGGCATCGCCAAATAGCGGCAGCATCGCCGCCACCAACAGCGCCAGCGCGGCCAAAAGCTTTTCAAAGCTCGCGAAACGGCGCGGGCTCGCGATACCCTCGGGCATTGCTGAAGCCGGCGCAGCTTCAGGCCGCCCAAGCAAGCCCCAGGGCTTCACCACCAGCACCAACGCCATCAGCAAAAATACCAGCACCAGCGTGATCTTCGGGAAAATCAGTACCCCAAACGCCTGCAATTGCCCAATCAGCAGCGCGGCCAAAAAGGCTCCACCGATGGAACCCATGCCGCCAATCACCGTCACCACAAAGGCTTCAGTGATGATTGAAAGATCCATCTGTGCGGAAGCGGAAACGCGCGGGATTTGCAAGGCGCCACCAAGCCCGGCCAGAAAGGCGCCCAGGAACAGCGTACCAGTAAACAGCAAAGCCTGATTGACACCTAGCGCGCCAACCATCTCTCGGTCGCGTGTCGCGGCGCGCAGCAAAATGCCAAACCGCGTTTTGCGCATCAGCAGCCAAAGCAGGCCAAGCACCACAGGCCCCGCAGCAATCAGAAACAACTCATAAGCGGGAAAGCGCTGATCCAGAATCATCACACCATGGCGCAGCCCCGGCGCACGAGGCCCCGCAATATCCATAGGCCCCCAGATATGCAGCACCGCATCCTGCACCATCAGCACCACGCCGAAAGTCGCCAGCAATTGAAACAGCTCCGGCACCTTATAGATGCGCCGCAGCAGCAGGACTTCCATCAGCACGCCCAGCACACCCACAACGCAGGCGGAAATCAGCACACCGACAAAAAACAGCGTCGGAGACCGTTCAATCTGCAACAACCACGGTACGATCGTCACCGCCACATAGGCGCCAAGCATATAGAACGATCCATGCGCGAAATTCACAATCCGCGTCACGCCGAACACAAGCGTCAAGCCCGATGCAATGATGAAAAGCGAGGATGCGCTGGCCAGGCCCGATAGGCACTGGACCAGCAGAAAGCCGAATTCCACGCTCAAGCCCGGCGCGCGGCCCGTACTTCTTCTTCGGGGAACATGAAATCGGCGCCATCCGCATAGCGCGCATTGCGCATGGTGCCCTGCCCATTGCGCTGCGTGGTCTCACCCACCCAAGTGCCCATGCTGCCTTGCTGGTCAGTGCCGCGCATCGTAACATTGCCGACCACGGTATCGGTCCGCAAATCGCGTAGCGTATCCACCAACACCTCATTATCCAGGCTATTGGCGCGGTTCAGCATATTGGCCAGCACCTGCACCGTCACATAACCAAGCAGGCTGCCCTTGCGCGGCGTGTCATTGAAGCGCGCGCGATAGGCTTCAATAAAGGTGCGATGTTCGGCACCTTCCACCTGTTCCCAAGGATATCCAGTCACTACCCAACCTTCCGGCGTTTCATCACCCAGCGGGATCATATATTCTGGTTCACCTGTCAGCAGGGAAAGCACGAAGCGGCGTTCAAAAAGCCCGCGCGTATTGCCTTCCCGCACAAAGGCGGTCAGGTCCGGGCCGAACAGCACGTTGAAAATCGCATCAGGCCGCGCCTGGGAAAGCGCACCCACCGTCGCCCCCGCATCCACGCGGCCAAGCGCGGGATATTGTTCGGCGATGACCTCGGCACCCGGAATGGCACCGCCGATCAGCCGCTTGAAATTCGCCGCCGCCGATTGGCCATATTCGTAATTCGGCGCCACAATCGCCCAGCGTTTTTGCGGCCTGCCGCGCGCGGCTTCCACCAGCATGCGCGTCTGCATGAAGGTGGAAGGGCGCAGCCGCCATGTATAGCGATTGCCCTGCGCCATGGTG
>JBIKXA010000232.1:0-4829 GCA_044356015.1 Roseomonas sp. | reverse complement strand
TTTTGAGAGGGCGAGTTGAAGCGCGGGAAAGCGGGTGCTAAGACGCGCGGCCCTTGGGGGATAGTTTAGCGGTAGAACTCCCGGCTCTGACCCGGGCAGCCTTGGTTCGAATCCAGGTCCCCCAGCCAATTCCAAGCATCCCAAAGCTCCGGCAGGGCAGACTTTCCGCCCTTTCTGGATTGAACCTATAGGTTCAACCGCAAGACCCCTGAGAAGGCCCTGGTGGCGGTGATCCAGGAAGCCTGGATCGGCGGGGTCTCAACGCGGCGCGTGGACGATCTGTGCAGGCCATGGGGCCTGGCGGGGATCTCGAAGTCCACTGTCTCGAAGCCGGAGGTAAAGCGCCGCGCCGATGTCGTCGGCATCTTTCCCTCCGAAGCTTCCATCATCCGCTTCCTCGGCGCCGTCCTGCTCGAGGCCAACGACGAATGGCAGATGCAGCACCGATACATGGGCGTCGAGGCCATGGGCGAAATGCTCAACCCAACGCCCACAAACGAAACCCTGCAACTTCCACCCAAGGCCGCATAAGCCGTGGCCGCCGCAAGCACAATGATGCTTTATACCACCTTGACGGACGCTACCCCAGTGGCTGGGAGAGGCAAGCCAGATGAAGGCCAAGTGAAATGGTGGCGATGCATCAATCCCGCGCGTTGTGATGGCGATGGTATGGCAGCCAAGCTTTTCATGACCACCAATCGAAGTCATCCGACCCCGCACAAGAGCTGAGCGGGTTGGTTCAAATTGTGCAGCCTGATTGTTCAAAACAGCATCAAAATTCCAGATGGCAGCATCGGCATCAAAGGGGGGACATCGTCAAACTTGACGCCCTGATGCAATTTGTTGATCCAGCGACGGCGATCCGCTTGATCCACCCGCCAGGAAGTGACGAGCCCATACATTACCATGTTTAGATAATGGCACGCGCATTGCTTTGCAGAAATGTTCGAAAGGCTGGAATTGCCGGCCATTGATAAGGGCATCACCGCGATGGACATAGGCGTCTTCATCCCCATCAACAATAATGGCTGGCTGATTTCGGAAAATGCGCCGCAATACATGCCAAGCTTTGAACTGAACAAGATCGTTGCCCAAAAGGCCGAGGCCTATGGAATGGACTTCGCCCTTTCCATGATCAAGCTGCATGGGTTTGGTGGCAAAACCGAATTTTGGGATCATGGCCTTGAAAGCTTCACGCTGATGGCCGGGATCGCAGCGGTGACAAAGCGTATCAAGCTCTTTGCATCTACCGCCGTGCTTACCATTCCGCCTGCGATTGTTGCGCGGATGGCGGTCACGATTGACAGTATTTCTGGTGGGCGTTTTGGCGTTAATATCGTTTCCGGCTGGCATAAGGTTGAATATTCCCAGATGGGCCTGTGGCCAGGTGATGAGCATTTCGGCAAGCGCTACCAATACAGCACTGAATATGTGCAAATCCTGCGTGAACTTTGGGAAAAAGGCGAAAGTGATTTCAAGGGCGACTATTTCCAGATGGATAAGTGCAAGCTCTCGCCCCTGCCCTCCAAGCCGATCGAAATCGTGAGCGCTGGGCAATCCGATACGGGCATGGCGTTTGGTGCGCAGTATTGCAACTATAATTTCTGCCTGGGAGAGGGTGTGAATGAGCCCACCAAGGCGGCGTCGGTGCCGGCGCGCGTCCTGGAACACGCGAAAAAGACGGGGCGCGATGTTGGTGCTTACATGCTCTACATGGTCATTTGCGCCGATACGGATCAAGAAGCACTGGCCAAATGGGATAGCTACGAAAAAGGTGCTGACCGAAAGGCGCTGGAACATCTGCTTGGTCACGCCGCAAACGATGTGAATACGGAGGGCACTTCAATGGTCTCTGCCATCAAGCGCAACCCATCGCCCATCAATTTCAACATGGGCACCATCGTCGGAAGCCCCGCTTCATGTGCGCGCATGTTGGATGAGGTTGCGTCGATGCCGGGAGTGAAGGGCATCATGCTCTGCTTTGATGATTTCATCAAAGGCATGGATGATTTCGGAACGAAGATTCAGCCGCTCATGAAATGCCGGCAGGAAAGGCTTTTGGGCGCGGCGTGAGCAGTATCACCTCAGCGCTTACCAAAGTCCCGGCAACCAAAGCGAGATTATTGGCGCAAGGGTCAGTAAAATGATTCTTGCGATATCTGCAGCGACAAAGCCCAAGACGCCCTTATAGGTTTCGATCATCGGTACGCCCTTCGTGAGCGAATTGATTACGAAAAGATTCAACCCAAAGGGCGGTGAGATCATGCCGACCTCAACACTGACCAGCACCAGGATCCCGAACCATACGAGAACCTGCTGAGCATCCAGCCCGAAATCCAATGCCAGCATCAAGGGAACAAATATCGGCAAGGTAAGCAGCACCATCGCCATGCTTTCCATGAAGCAACCAAGAACGAAGTAAATGACCAGTATGGCGAAAAGAATGACGATGGGCGAAACATCAAGCATGGCAATTGCCGCCGAAAGCTCGGCTGGTACGCGCGAAAGTGCCAGGGCAGCGCTAAACAATTCAGCGCCCAGCAACATCAGGAAGATCAGCCCTGTTGTCTCGGCCGTTGAAAGAAGGCTTTCCTTGAGACCCTGCCAGCGCATCCCGCCCAATGTCACCGCCAGAAGCCCGGTTGCCGCTGCACCAACCGCAGCACCCTCGGTGGCGCTGAACCAACCCGCATACATGCCGGTGACGACAAGAATAAAGACAGTGATCACAGGCCATACGGCAAGAGTTGGCTTCAAGCGCTGCCGCCATGGCAGACGTTCAGCCGGCGGTGCGGCGGCCGGGTATAGCCGCGCGTAAATATGCACCACCAGCATATAGCAGATGGTCGCAAATATGCCCGGAATTACAGCCGCAATGAACAGGGTTCCGATACTTTGTTCTGTATAGATCGCGTAGATCACCAGAATAACCGAAGGTGGTATCAGAATGCCAAGCGTGCCGCCTGCGGCAAGCGTGCCGGTGGAGAGTGCCGGCGAATAGCCATGCCGACGCATCTCAGGCGCAGCGACCTGACTCATGGTCGCCGCCGTCGCAAGGGAAGAACCACAAATGGCGCCGAAGGCTGCGCACCCGCCCACCGTCGCGACAGCAAGACCACCACGCCAATGGCCGAACCAGGCGCGGGCAGCGTTGAACAGGGCGCGATTGAGCCCGCCCTTGGTCGCGAAATCACCCATCAGCAGGAACAGGGGAATGACCGACAGCGTATAGGAAGAAAACTTGCTGAAGGTGATGCTGCGGAGCGTGGCAAATAGCGGTGACCAGCCCGTGATGGCGGCATAGCCCAGCCCGCCCACAAGCAGCATCGCGACACCAACCGGCATGCGCAAACCAATCAGCAAAAGCGTTGCCGCAAACATCAGCAGACCAATATCGAAACCGCTCATCAGTCAGGAAGCCTTGCGTGGATGCTGCGGAACACGCGAATATTCGAATGCGACGAAGAAGGCGCTGATGGCCCACAGGATCAAACCAAGTGACGCGCCAGCATAGCCCCACCAATAGGGCAATTCCAGGAACATGGTGGCCCTTTCGCGTTCCCATTGAGCCATTGTGCCATCAAGAAGGCGCAAGGCTAGGACAGCGGCTACGAGTGCGACAATGCCGCGCATGAAAGCGTCAAGCCATGCGCGACCCCTCGCGGGCAGGCGCGCGGTAAAGACATCCACAATAACGTGGGAGCCTTTCATTTCCCCATAAGGCAGGAATAGCGCCACGGCGACGCCGAGGCACATTTCGACAATTTCAGAATCGCCAAGAATGGGCCTGCCAAAGACACCGCGAATGACAGAAGCGCTGGTTACCGCAACGGCAACCAACAGAAATCCCCCGCCGATCAGCGCGGCGAGGGTTGAGAGCCTCTCAAGCCCTCTGCGCAGCCTGATCACGCGCGCGGCGGCTGGCCGGTAATCGCGAGCAGATCATTGAACATGGCGCGACCATTGCGGCCACGCCGGTTCATCTCCCCGATCCAGGCATCGTAAACTGGCTGCACCGCTTGTTGCCAGCGTGCCTTCTCGGCTGCGCTGATCTCAATGATTTCGTTGCCTGCGGCGCGGGTGGCATCCACGGCGCCCTTGGTCTGGCTATCCCAGATTTCGCCCAGGCGCCGCGAAAGGCCCTCTCCCGCATCGGCATCTACAACGGCCTTCAGATCGGGCGGTAGGCGATTGTAGGAACGCTGGTTCATCAGTGTCAGGATCATGCCCTGAAAAAGACCGCCGGGCGGTTCAGTGTGGAATTTCGCAACTTCATAGAAACGATAGGGCTGCGTGATGGCCCAATTGATCAGCATGCCATCCACCTGGCCGCGCGACAGCGCCTCATAAACGCCAGGCAGCGCAATCCCAACCGGTGTTCCGCCCAAGGCGGTGACGGCCTCACCAATCCAACGTCCTGCGACGCGCAGCCGAAGACCCTTGAAATCCTCGAGTGAACGGATGGGCTTGCGCGTGGTATGAACAAGCGCCCGGTCGGTGGCATTGATGCCAATCACCTTGATGCCTCGAAATTCATTGTCAGCAAGGTGCTTCTGGATAAAGGCGAAGGCCGCCGGGCTTTGTGTAGTGGACAGACCGGTATTGAGGAACGGCAATTCCAGGCCTTCCACACCCATGAATCGGCCTGGCGTGAAGCCAGGCACGGTCCAGATCATGTCAACAACGCCATCTTCCAATTGCTGGACCAGATCGCGCGCCTGACCACCAAGTTGCATCGCCGGATAGACTTCAATCTTGATCCGGCCGCCGGATGCCGCCGCTATTCTTTCCGCCCAGCGATCCAGATGCAGCGTATGGTCAAGCGACGT
>JBIKXA010000231.1:0-4851 GCA_044356015.1 Roseomonas sp. | reverse complement strand
CACCATCCAATCCCGCGCCATGGGTGGTGTGGCCGGCGGTACCTATCTTTTCGCGCTGCCTGGTTCAACCGGCGCCTGCAAGGATGGCTGGGATGAGATCCTGCGCTTCCAATTGGATTCGCGGCACCGCCCCTGCAATCTGGTGGAGCTGATGCCGCGCCTATTGGAACACTTGAAGCCTGTGTGACGGGCGCGCGAGGGTCGCGAAACCCCTCGCGCGTTATGCCTCAGTGCGTATTCGGATCACATCCGTTCACCGAATACGCACTAAATCCTAATTTGATCGCATGTCCCGAGTCGCCAAGTGAATCCACTTGGCTTGGACATGCTCAGGCCGCCTTGGAAGTCGCCAAGGCCTTCCACACGCTCTCAGGCGTGGCCGGCATATCAATATGCTTCACGCCATCACCAGCCAAAGCATCCACCACCGCATTGATCAGCGCGGGCGGGCTGCCCACCGCGCCGGCTTCACCCGCGCCCTTCACGCCAAGCGGGTTCGTCTCACACGGCACTTCGATGAAATCCACATCAATATTGGGCAGATCATCGGCGCGCGGCAGCGCGTAATCCATGAAGGATGCCGACAGAAGCTGGCCGCTTTCCGCATCAAAGGCCGTGCGTTCAAGCATGGCTTGGCCGATGCCCTGCGCCACGCCCCCATGCACCTGGCCGCGCACAATCAGCGGGTTCAGCGCATGGCCGACATCATCAATCACCACGTAATTCGCAACCTTGATGATGCCGGTGTCGGGGTCCACCTCAACCTCGGCGGCATGGCAGCCATTGGGGAAGGTGTGGGATTTGATCTGCGCCACTTCCAGCGCATCCAATAACGTCACCTCCTCGCCCTTGGCAGCGCGTGCCTTCTGGGCTGCGGCCAATTCCAGAATGCCAATGCCCTTATCGGTGCCGACAACGCCAAAACGGCCATTGGCAGTGGTGAATTCAATATCCGCGACCGCCGCCTCCAAATGCTCGGAAGCCGCCTTCTTGCCCTTCTCCACCACGGAAGCCGCCGTCACCAGAATGGCCTGGCCCTCGGAATAAAGGCTGCGTGCGCCCCCCGTGCCGCCGCCCGAGGGCAGGCTTTCGGAATCGCCCTGCTTCACGCGGATTTTTTCAATCGGGATGCCAAGCTCATGGCTGGTCAGCATGGCATAGGCGGTTTCATGCCCCTGCCCGGTGCTTTGCGTGCCGACATAAACATCCACGAAACCATCATCGGCAAAGCGCACCGCGGCGTTTTCGGTCGCGTCGCCGCCGGTCGCTTCCAGGTAATAGGCGAAGCCAATGCCGCGCCTTTTGCCGCGCCGCTGGCTCTCAGCACGGCGCGCGGCGAAGCTGGACCAGTTCAGCTTTTCCAAGGCAGTATCCATGAGTTTCGCAAACTCACCGGAATCATAGCGCTGCCCCATGGCGGAAACGTACGGCATGGCCGATGACGGCACCATGTTGCGCTTGCGGATCGCGACACGATCCAAGCCCATTTCCTGCGCGGCCGTGTCAATCAGGCGTTCCACCAGATAATTGCTCTCGGGCCGGCCAGCACCGCGATAGGCATCCACCGGCACGGTATTGGTGATCACGCCGACAACATTTGCGTAGATGGCGCCGAAATCATAAACACTCGCCAGCACCTTGGTGCCTGCGCCGGTTGGGATGAAGGGCGCGAAGGTATTCAGATAGGCGCCCATATTCGCCCAATTCTTGGTGCGCAGCGCAAGGAACTTGCCATCCTTGTCCAAGGCCAATTCGCCAGCGGTGATATTGTCCCGCCCATGCGTGTCTGATTGGAAGGCTTCCGTGCGCTCGGATGTCCATTTCACCGGGCGCTTCAACTTGCGCGCGGCGAAGCAGGTCAGCACATGTTCAGCATACAAGAATAGCTTCATGCCAAAGCCGCCGCCAACATCAGGTGTGACGACGCGGAAATGATCCTCCGGCAGGTTGAAGACGCTGCCGGCCAGAAGCTTGCGCACCAACCAGGAGCCCTGGGTATTGGTGTGCAAAGTCCACTTGTTGCTGCCGGCATCATAATCCGCCACCGCCGCGCGGGCTTCCATGCTGGCCACCACCACGCGGTTATTCACCACGGTCAGGCGCGTGACATGCGCGGCCTTGGCGAAAAGCGCATCGGTCTTGTCCTTGTCACCGACATGCCAATCAAAGCAGGTATTGTTTGGCGCGCTGGCCCAAACCTGCGGCTGGCCGGGCTTGGTCGCGGTCGCAAGATCGGTGGCGGAGGGCAGGATTTCATACTCCACCTCAATCGCCTCAGCGGCATCGCGCGCTGCCTTGGCGCTTTCCGCCACCACAAAGGCCACCGGATCACCCACATGGCGCACCGTGCCTTCCGCCAGCACCGGGCGCGGCGTGGAGGATAGCGGCGAGCCATCGCTGTTCTTGAGCGGGATCAGGCAAGGCAGCGGCCCAAGCCCCTCAGCCGCCAAATCCGCCGCCGTATAAACCCCCAGCACACCGGGCATCGCCTTGGCGGCGCTGGTGGAAATGCCCTTGATCGCGGCATGGGCGTGCGGGCTGCGCAGCACCACGCCATGCGCCTCGCCGGGCAGGCTGATATCGGCGGTATATTGCCCATCGCCTTTCAAAAGCCTGGGGTCTTCCACACGACGAATGGATTGGCTGAGGCCGAATTTTGCCATGGCGGAGCACTCCTTGTTTTGCGTTGGCGCTATCATTCAACAAGTGGGGGCGGGATGGAAAGGGGGGAAGGCCCTGCCGGGCAGGAATTGTCCCGAGAGTAGCGGCAATTGCGCCGAAGGCCCCATCCTGTCAGTTTGACCCCTCAATTAATGGAGATGCAGGTTTCATGTCAGATCAGCCAAAGCCACCAGGCCCCGAATCCATGCTCCTGACCGGGCGCTTTGGCATGCAGCTGGTGAAACAGACGGCAGGAAGCTGGTGGGTTTTCATGCTCCGCGGCGTGGCCGCCATCATTTTCGGGCTATTGATCTTCCTCTTCCCCGGGCTTGGCCTGGTCTTCATCCTGGCCTTTCTGGGGGCCTGGATGCTGTTCGATGGCATGGGGTCCATATTCCAGGCCGTAAAGGGCGGCCACCCAACCGGGGAGCGCAGCCGCACCTGGCTTTGGATTGACGGCATCATCTCCCTGCTGGCGGCAGCGGTGATCCTGTTGGCGCCGGGGGTTTCAGCCATTGGCCTGCTGATTGTGACGGCTGCCTGGTTCCTGCTCTCGGGCGGGGCGCGGCTGATGCTGGCCTTTCGGCTATCCTCGGTGCTGCTCGGCTTGCTGGGGGCGGTGAATATCCTGATCGGCGCCTGGATGCTGCTGCGCCCGGGGCCGGGCTTGCTCGCGGTGATCTGGATGGTGGCGCTGGAGGCGATCATCATGGGCGCCATTATGATCACCCTTGGCTGGCGCCTGAAGCACATCCACCAAAACCCGCAGCCGGATGCGGGGCAGACGCGGATTTGATCAGGTTTGGGTGAAGCCCACAGGATCACCCCATGTGGTTCTCCGCCCCCAAGGAGCTCCCGCTCCGCCCCTTCGCCCGCCTGCCGGATCGCTTGCGGAATCTGCGCCGCACAAGCTGGGCAGATGCCAATCGCGCCGGCGCGCCGATTGATAGTTTCCTGGAAGGCCCCTGCTTTGATCGCGCGGGGCGCTTCCTGGTCACCGATATCCCCAATGGTCGCATCCTGCTGGTGGGCCCCGGCGAGGCTTGGGACGTGCTGGCGGAATATGAGGGCTGGCCGAATGGCTTGGCCCTTGGTGCCGACGATGCGCTGCTGATCGCGGATTATCGCCACGGCTTGCTGACGCTTGACCCTGCGCGCGGTTCCATCGCGCCGCTATTGGAACATGTCGGTAGCGAGGGTTTTCTCGGCCTGAATGATGTAACAATCGGCCCGCAAGGCACGATTTTCTTCACCGATCAGGGTCAGACCGGCCTCCAGGACCCGCGCGGGCGGGTCTATCGGCTTGCACCGGATGGCCGGCTTGATCGGCTGATTGCCAATGGCCCAAGCCCCAATGGCATTGCGCTGAACAAGGCGGGCACGCATTGCTATGTGGCCATGACGCGGTCTTGTGAGGTCTGGCGCTTCGCGCTCCGCGCGGACGCCATTGTCGGCAAGGCCAATCTGTTCTTCCGCACGCCGGCGGGCACATCAGGGCCGGATGGCATGGCGGTTGATGTGCATGATCGGCTGTTCATCGCCAATCCCGGCCATGGCATGGTTTGGGGTGTAGATGCGCATGGTGCGCCGCTTTTCGCGCTGGATTGCCGGCCATACGGGCGGATGCCGACGAATTGCTGCTTCGCGCCGGATGGGATCACCTTGCTGATCACGGAAAGCCAATCGGGGCAGGTTCTGGCGGCCGAGATACCGGCGCCTTGAACTGGGGCGTCAGGTCACCCGATCCAATTCCTGTTCCGTCATCCCGCCCGGCACCAGGGCCATTGGTATCTTAAGACGCGAAGCATGCCGGCCCGTGAGTGCGGAAATCAGCGGCCCCGGCCCGCCGCTGCCGGTCGCCATCGCCAGCACCAGGATGGAAATGCGCGGGTCTTCTTCGATCAGGCCAAGCAATTCCTCACGCGGATCACCCTCACGAATGACCAGGATCGGCATACCCCCTGTGATGTCGCTGACTTGCGCAGCAAGCCCGGCGAGCAGGCGTTCCGCCTCCGCACGGCGTTCTTCCTGCATCATCACGCCAACGCCGGCCCATTCCACCAATTCCACCGGTTCCAGAACGCGCAGCAAAGCCACGCGCCCGCCACCCTTGCGCGCACGCAAACACGCATAACGAAGTGCCACCGCCTGCTCGGCGCTGTTATCCACCACCACCAGGAAAACGCGATC
>JBIKXA010000078.1:0-16325 GCA_044356015.1 Roseomonas sp. | reverse complement strand
GTGGTGGATGCCGATACCTTTGTCCGCCCGATCTATGCCGGCAATGCCATGGCAACGGTGAAATCCGCCGATGCGAAGAAGGTGATTACCGTGCGCGCCGCGTCCTTTGATCCCGTCCCCGCCGAAGGTGGCGCGGCGCCGATTGAAGCGGCGGCGACCGCTGGCGATCCTGGGCTTTCGCGCTTCCTGGGGGCCGAGATTGTCAAAAGCGAAAGGCCTGAACTGACCGCGGCGCGGGTTGTGGTCTCCGGCGGGCGCGCCATGGGCTCGGCCGAAAACTTCGTCATTGTCGAAAAAGTCGCCGATAAGCTTGGGGCGGCGATTGGCGCTTCGCGCGCTGCGGTGGATGCGGGCTATGCGCCGAATGATCATCAGGTCGGCCAGACCGGCAAGATTGTGGCGCCGGAGCTCTATATCGCGGTTGGCATTTCCGGTGCCATCCAGCATCTGGCCGGCATGAAGGACAGCAAGGTGATCGTCGCCATCAACAAGGATGAAGAAGCGCCGATCTTCCAGGTGGCCGATTACGGGCTGGTGGCCGATTTGTTCAAGGCCATGCCGGAATTGGAAGCTGAACTCGACAAGAAGTGATTTGCCTGATCGGGGGCGCGGTCTGCATCAGCGCCCCCGTTTTGTATTGAAACAGGAGCATCCATCATGGCGGCAATCAATAAATTCGGCGTGATTGGCGCGGGGCTGATGGGCAATGGCATTGCCCATGTGGCGGCGCTTTCGGGCATTCCCGTGGTGCTGATGGATGTGCAGCAACAGGCGCTGGACCGGGCGCTGGCGACCATGGCGAAGAACATGGAACGCCAAGTCAGCAAGGGCAGCATCAGCGGCGCGGATCGCGATGCCGCCCTGGCGCGGATTGTCACCGCGACCGATAACAGCGCCTTCGCGGATTGTGATTTGGTGATTGAAGCGGCGACGGAAAACGAAGAAATCAAGAAGAAGATCTTCGCTGCCCTTTGCCCGGTGCTGAAGCCGGAAGCCTTGCTGGCTTCCAATACATCTTCCATTCCCATCACGCGGCTGGCGGCGGCAACGGATCGGCCTGGCCGCTTTATCGGCATGCATTTCTTCAACCCCGTGCCGATGATGAAGCTGGTTGAGATCATCCGCGGGCTGGCGACGGAAGACGCGACCTATCAGGCTGTGGAAGCGCTCGCCAAGCGCATGGGCAAGGCGCCGGTCATGGCGCAGGATTGGCCGGGCTTTGTGGTCAACCGCATCCTGTGTCCCATGATCAATGAGGCGATACAGGCGCTGATGGAAGGGGTCGGCGACGTAGCGGCGATTGATGCCGGCATGAAGCTTGGCGCCAATCACCCGATGGGGCCTTTGGAGCTCGCGGATTTTGTCGGGCTGGATACGCTCTATTCCGTGATGAAAGTGCTGCATGAAGGCTTGGGCGATTCCAAGTATCGGCCTTCGCCCTTGCTCGCGAAATATGTTGAAGCCGGCTGGTATGGCCGGAAATCCGGGCGCGGCTTTTACGATTACAGCACCACGCCGCCAACCCCCACACGCTGACGCGGTGGCGCCATGGCGGGGGTGAAGCGGTTTGAAGGCTGGCGCCTGACCCTCAGGGAACTTTACTTCGGCAGATCAACAACCGCGCGCCGCTTTCGCTATGGCATCATATTTTTCGATCTATTGACGCTGATTTTTGTGATCAGCACTTCCTTCATCCCAAGGGAGCCCTGGATCGGCTATGTTGATGTCGCGATAGGGCTGGTGCTGGCCCTTGAATATGCCGCGCATTTGGCAGCGCATCGCAACCCAGGGCGACATGCGCTGAGCTTTTCCAGCCTGATTGATCTGGTGGCGATCCTGTCCTTCCTGGCGCCGCTGACGGGGGAGGGTTTTGGCTTCCTGCGGGTGCTGCGCACGCTTCGGCTATTGCATACCTATCGCACGCTGATGGAATTGCGGCAGGATATGCCCTTCTTCCGACGGCATGAGGAAGCGCTGATTGCCGGCATACATCTCGCGGTATTCGTTTTTGTGATGACCGCAATTGTTTATGAAAGCCAGCACAGCATCAATCCGAAAATCGCCGATTACGCCGATGCGTTGTATTTCACCGTGACCGCGCTGACCACAACGGGCTTCGGCGATATCACGTTGGAAGGCAAATTCGGCAAGTTGCTTTCCGTGGTCATCATGATCTGCGGCGTGACACTGTTTCTGCGCCTTGCGCAGGCGCTGTTCCGCCCGCGCAAGGTGCGCTTTCCCTGCCCAAGCTGCGGGCTGCAACGGCATGATGTGGACGCGGTCCATTGCAAGGCCTGCGGAGTTGTATTGGCGATCCCGGATGAGGGGCGGGACTGAACGCGATCAGACCGGCGTGCGCCATTCCGCATGGGCATTGGTGGTGCCGCGCACGACGCTTTCATAAGCTTCCTGCAAGCGCATGGTGATCGCGCCGGGCTTGCCATCGGCCACCGGTAGCTTGTCCACGCTGGTGATCGGCAGCAATTCCTGACCGGTGCCGCAGAAGAACAACTCATCGGCGATATAGAGTTCCGTGCGGTCAATGATGCCTTGTTCCACAGCCAAGCCATGTTCGGCGGCAAGCTCAATCACGGTATCGCGCGTGACGCTTTCCAGAATGTCGTTTTCACGAGATGGCGTAATCAGCTTGCCGTCGCGTACCATGAACAGGCAGGCGCCGGTGCCTTCGCTGATCTTGCCGGCGCGCGTCATCAGCAGCGCATTGTCATAGCCATCCGCCTTGGCCTGCAACATGGCAATGCGCCCGGCATGGTAATTCGCGGTCGCCTTGATGCGCGGCGGCATGGTGGTGTCTGAAATGCGTGTCCAGGAAGAAACATGCACGGAAAGACCGCTGCTGCGCTTGGCATTGCGTTCGCGCGGCATGGCGGCGCAAGCCCAGCCAACGCTGCCCGTGGATGCCATGGAGCCCAGGCTTTCGATATGCACCTGGATGCGGATATAGGCATCATCATCAGGTTCATTGGCGCGCACCGCATCCAAAACCGCCTGGCGCATTTCATCGCGGGATGGAGGATTGTCGAAGCGCATGAATTTCATGCCCTGATCCAGCCGCACCAGATGTTCTTCCAGCCGGAAGACGGCAAGCTTGCCGGTGCTGTAATTCATATAGGCGCGAATGCCTTCAAACACCGTCCCGCCATAGGCATGCCCGACTGAGAACGGATGCACACGCGCCTCATCAAAGGCGATCTTCTTGCCGTTCTGGATGATGTATTTTGCGGTCCAGGCCATTGGTTTCCTCATTTATCCTTGGAGCATCGCGTCTAAAGCCCACAAGTCGCGACCAGCACGACAAGCGGGATGGCTACGCGGTCATGATGTGTCGGCAAGGCGCATGTCTACGCCGCGGTCGTCTGGGCTTCCGCGTTTTCCTCTTGGCGTTTCATCCTGGGGTCAGGCTATACCACTTCCAAGCCCTTGTAATCCCCCGAGCGGGGCAGGATTATTCCGCCATGTCCAAGACAGCTGAAGCAAGCCTTTCAAACGCCCCCCTGCTGCTGCGGGAAGACCGCTCAGGCGGGATTGTTGTGCTGACACTCAATCGCCCGGCAGCGCGCAATAGCCTCTCCCGCGCCATGTTGCAGGCGCTGGAAGATATGCTGGCTGACATCGCCGCCGATGCTTCCTGCCGCGTGGTGGTGCTGGCCGGCGCGGGCACGGTGTTTTGTGCTGGGCATGATTTGCGCGAAATCACCGCGCATCGCGCTGATGCCGATGGCGGGCGCGGCTTTTACGCCGATGCGATGGCGGCCTGCGCGCGGGTGATGCAGGGGATTGTACGGCTGCCTCAGCCGGTGATTGCCGCGGTGCAAGGTGTGGCGACCGCCGCCGGCTGCCAATTGGTTGCAAGCTGCGATTTGGCGGTGGCGGCAGAAGATGCGCGCTTCTGCACGCCGGGCGTGGATATTGGCTTGTTCTGTTCCACGCCGGCGGTAGCTTTGGCGCGCGCCGTGCCGCGCAAGGCCGCCATGGAAATGCTGCTGCTGGGTGAAATGGTGCCGGCGGCGGAAGCGCAGCGCTTGGGCTTGGTCAATCGTCTGGCCCCGCGTGAGGCGCTGATGGAAACCGCACTGGGCCTCGCTGCGCGCATTGCTTCCCATTCCGCGATTACGGTGCGCATGGGCAAGCGCGGCTTCAATGTGCAGATCGAAATGTCGCTGGCGGAAGCCTACAGCGAAGCGGCTTCAGTAATGACGGAAAATCTGATGGCGCGCGATGCGGCTGAAGGCATTGGCGCATTCCTGGAAAAGCGCCATCCGCAATGGGAAGACAGATAGAGGAAATGGCCGTGAATAAATACGAAAACGGGCTTGAGCAGAACGCGGCCAATCATCAGCCGCTGACGCCGCTATTGTTTCTGGAACGCGCCGCGCAGGTTTATCCGGATTATCCCGCCGTCGTGCATGGCGCGGTGCAGCGCGATTATCTCAGCCTGCGTAATCGGTCTGTGCAGCTTGCCCATGCGCTGAAGAAGCGCGGCATTGGGCGCGGCGATACGGTCGCGGCCATTTTGCCGAATATCCCTGAAATGCTGGAATGCCATTACGGCGTGCCCATGGCGGGTGCGGTGTTGAACACCATCAATACGCGGCTGGATGCGCCAACGGTTGCCTATATTCTGGATCACGGCGAAGCCAAGGCCGTGGTGGTGGACCGCGAATTCATGCCCGTACTGCGCGCGGCGCTTGCGGAATGCGCGGCGAAGCCTTTGGTGATTGAAGTGCATGATGCGCTGGCGCCGGAAGCGGTGCATGGCGAAAGCCTGGGCGGGCAGGAATATGAAAGCTTCATCGCCGAAGGCAGCGCTGATTTTGCCTGGGAAATGCCGCGCGATGAATGGGATGCGATTACGCTGAACTATACATCCGGCACCACGGGCAAACCAAAAGGCGTGGTCTATCACCATCGCGGCGCCTGCCTTTTGGCGACCGGCAATGTGCTTTCCGCCGGCATGGGCAAGCATCCATCCTATTTGTGGACGCTGCCGATGTTTCATTGCAATGGCTGGTGTTTTCCCTGGACCGTGACGGCGCAGGCCGGCTTGCATGTGTGTCTGCGTGCCGTGCGCGGCCCCGATATGTGGCGGCTAATGGCCGAACACGCGGTCACGCATATGTGCGGCGCACCGATCGTGATGGCGACCTTGCTTGCCACACCCATCGCCGATAAGCGCGCCTTGCCGCACCAGGTGCAATTCGTGGTCGCTGGTGCGCCGCCGCCGGAAGCGGTGCTGGCCGCCATGAAGGAAGCAGGCTTCGCTGTCTGCCATGTCTATGGCCTGACCGAGGTTTATGGCCCCGCCGTGGTGAATGAATGGCACAGCGAATGGAACGCCAAGCCCGCGCCGGAACAGGCCGCGCTGATGGCGCGCCAAGGCGTGCGCTATCTGGCGCTTGAAGGGCTTGATGTGATGGACCCTGAAACCATGCGTCCCGTCCCCGCTGATGGGGTGACGATGGGCGAGGTGATGATGCGCGGCAATGTCGTCATGAAGGGCTATTTGAAGGACGCCGCCGCGACGCAATCCGCCTTTGCTGGCGGGTGGTTTCATACGGGCGACCTCGCGGTGAAATATCCGGATGGGTATATCCAGCTCAAGGATCGGTCGAAAGACATCATCATCTCGGGCGGCGAGAATATCAGCAGCATCGAAGTGGAAGATGCGCTCTATAAGCACCCATCGGTCGCCGTGGTGGCTGTGGTGGCGAAGCCGGATGAGAAATGGGGTGAAACGCCCTGCGCCTTTGTTGAATTGAAGCCCGGCATGACGGCAACGCCCGAAGAACTCATCAATTTCGCGCGCCAGCATTTGGCAGCCTTCAAACTGCCGCGCCATATTGTGTTTGCTGAATTGCCGAAGACCTCCACTGGCAAGATCCAAAAGCATGTGCTGCGCGCACAAGCTCGGGCGCAGTAGGAAACAGCCGATCATGCAGGAATTTCACGGGGTTTTCCCCTATCTTGTCTCCCCCATCGCGCCCGATGGCACCGTATTGGAAGCGGAATTGCGCCGCCTGGTGGATCATCTGATCGCCTCCGGCGTGCATGGGCTGACACCCTTGGGCAGCACGGGGGAATTTGCCTATCTGGATGCGGCGCAGCGCCGGCGGATTGTGGAGATTGTTGTCTCGCAAACCGCGGGCCGTGTGCCGGTGGTGGCCGGTGTCGCCGCCACGACGATTGCCGATGCCGAGCGTCAGGCGCGCGATTACGCGGCAATCGGCGCGGATGGCATCCTCGCCATTCTGGAAGCCTATTTCCCGCTGAATGATGCGGCGGTGGTTTCGTATTTCAAGGCGATTGCCGATGCCACCCAATTGCCGACAGTGCTTTACACCAATCCGAATTTCCAGCGTTCCGATCTTTCCCTGCCGGCGATTGAGAAATTGTCCCACCATCCGCGCATTTGCCTGATCAAGGATGCCTCCACCAATACCGGGCGTTTGCTGTCCATCCTGAACCGAACGCAAGGCCGCATCGGCGTGTTTGCGGCTTCCGCCCATATTCCAGCGGCGGTGATGATGATTGGCGGCAAGGGCTGGATGGCAGGGCCGGCCTGCGCCATTCCGCGCGAAAGCGTGCGGCTTTATGAGTTGTGCCGCGCCGGAAAATGGGATGCGGCCATGGTGCTGCAACGCGCGCTGTGGCGCGTGAATGAATTATTCGCCGCGCATTCTCTGGCCGCCTGCATCAAGGGGGCCTTGCAAATCCAGGGCTTCGCGGTGGGTGATCCCATTCTGCCGCAGGCACCACTTTCATCCGAAGGGCGCGTGGCGGTGGAAGCGGCGCTCAAACTGGCGGCGGAGGCTTTCGCCGCCGCACCAGAAGCCTGAGGGTCTGAGCATTCCGCAAAAGCGCCTGCCCTTCATCCTGGGCGCGATGGCGGCCATTGGGCCGTTTTCGATTGACATGTATCTGCCGGCCTTGCCGATGCTGGGCCAATCGCTCGGCACCACGGCGGGGGCGGCGCAGGCAAGCCTTGCGGTGTTTTTCCTTGGCATGGCGCTCGGGCAAATCTTCTATGGGCCGCTGGCGGATCGCTATGGCAGACGCCTGCCATTGTTTATCGGGCTTGGCGTTTATACTGCCGCTTCGCTGATCTGCGCCTTGGCGCCCAATATCGAAAGCCTGATTGCCGCGCGGTTGCTGCAAGCACTTGGCGGCTGCGCGGGCATGGTGATTGCGCGCGCCGTGGTGCGCGATGTTGCCGATGAACGTGGCGCGATCCGCCTGATGGCGCGGCTGATGCTGGTGATGGGTGTCGCGCCGATCATCGCCCCCATCATGGGAGGCGCTTTGCTTGGCGTGATTGGCTGGCGCGGGATATTCCTGTGTCTTGCCGCTTATGGCGCGATATTGCTGTTGGTGATTGCGCTTTTCCTGCCGGAAACCCTGCCGCCGGAGCGCCGCCGGCGCGATGGTTTACGCCAGGTCTTTGGTGTTTGGCGACGCTTGCTCGGCGATGGCTATTTCATGGGCCATGCGCTGGCGGGCGGCCTCGTGATCGGGGGGATGTTTGCCTATATCGCGGGATCGCCCTTTGTCTTTATGGAACTATATGGCGTGCGGGCTGAGGATTACGGCTTTTATTTCGGCGCCAATGCCATTGGCATCATGCTGGTCGGGCAAGTCACCGCGCGGTTGGTGGATCGCGTGGCGCCGGCGCGCATGCTGACCATGGCGCTTTCCATCAGCGCAGTATCGGGGCTTGCGCTGCTTGGTCTCACCATGACGGGGCTTGGTGGTTTCGCCGCCATCCTTATCGCGCTATTCGTTTACGTTTCCATGATCGGCGCGGTCATGCCACTGACTGCCGCGCGCGCCATGGCGCCACATGGCGCGATTGCGGGCAATGCCTCGGCACTCATGGGCACGCTGCAATTCGGCGCCGGTGCGCTGGCGGGCGTGGCACTCGGCGCGCTGCAAAACGGCACAGCGCTGCCCATGGCGCTGGTGATCGCGCTTTGCGGCGCGGGCGGCTTTGTGGTGCGGCATTTTTTGGTTCGGAGGTAGTCGTGATAAGTGATATCTTATTCACTAATCGCAAATAAGGGCAGCCACGCCCGATATTTCCTATGTGGTGACGCTCTTTCAGAAACGCCGCTTCCCGCCTTTTCTGTGTGCGGGGCTTGAGGCGCAGAGCGGCAGGATGCACGGAATACATCGTCATTGACGATGGGTCCGGGAGAATCGCTGGACCTGTTCGCTTCTCCCGCCCTATTCCACATAGGCCGGTTTCACCCGTGAGCAGGCATCGCAACGGGTCTGGGAGTTAGAGCAGATCCCGTTCAGATGGAATCATCTGAATGGGTGAAGATGCTCGAAAAACAACGAAGTAGAGCGGGTTGCGTGAACCCATGTGAACGCAACATGCTCTAGAGGAAGCCGCGCTTGCGCCGGGCTATGGCAAACTTCTTTCACTGCAGTTTCCCTCTGGCCCATTGGCAAAGACTAGGGCATGACCATTTCTGGTCCATAACAGGGGAGTCTCCAATGTCCGATTTCAGCCTTTCCCGGCGCCAGGCGCTGCTGGCCGCCCCCGTGCTGCTCGCGGCACCTGCCATTGCCCAGGCGCAGCCGCGCGCGATCAAGCTTGGCATCATCCAGCCCGTGACCGGTGCCCTGGCGCAGGATGGCGAATACGGACGGCTCGGCGCTGAGCTTGCCATCGCCGATATCAATGCCGGCGGCGGGATCAAGGCGCTCGGTGGTGCTCCGATTGAAATGGTGTTTGGCGATGCACGCTCCACCCCCGATGGTGGCGTAGCGGAAGTCGAGAAAATGCAGGCCGAAGGCGTGCTGGCGATTGTGGGCGGTTTCGCAAGCCCGATCTGCCTGGCTGCGTCGCAAGCCGCATCGCGTTACGATCTGCCCTATATTGTGGATGTGGGCGTGTCCGATCAGATCGTCTCTCGTGGCCTGACGAATACGTTCCGCTTCGGGCCTGGCTTTGGCACCGTGACCGCGACGGCTTTGGATAATCTGGTCGCGATCAATGACGCTGCCGGCAAGCCTTCCCGCACCGCCGTGATTGTGCATGAGGATGGATTGTTCGGGTCCGGCATGGCGCGGCTGTTGAATGCCGAATTGCCCAAGCGCGGCTTTCAGGTGCTGGAGACAATCGCGCACCCAACACCGTCGCGTGACATGTCCAATGTGGCGCTGCGTATCCGCGCGCTTAATCCCGATCTGATCATCCCGTCATCCTATTACGCGGAATTCGTGTTGCTGTCGCAAACCTTGCAGCAGCGCCGCATTCGTCCGAAGGGGATTTACTGCATCCTGAATGGCGCGGCTTCCAATTTCCGCTTTGTGCGGGAATTCCCGGAAGCGGCGAATCTGGTGATGGATTGCAACCATTGGGCCGATCCGCGCAAGCCGAAAACTGCCGAGCTGCGTCGGCGCGTGGAAGCACAGAATCGCTTCTGGCTGTATAATGTGCCGCTGAATTATTCCGCCGTGATGCTGTTTGCCGATGCGCTGGAACGTGCGGGCAGGGCGGATCGTGGCGCGCTGATCCAGGCGCTGGCGGCAACGGGTGCTGGCTTTGATCGCCACATCATGCCCTATGGACCCACGCAATTCGTCAATGGTCAGAACCAGGGCGGCAAGCCGGTCAACACGCAAGTGCAGAATGGCGATATCAAGGTGATCTTCCCGCGCGATTTTGCAGACGCCCAGCCGATCTATCCCGTCACCGGCTGAGATGGGCTACCCGCCCGAAATTCTGCTGGAGGCCGTGGCAAACGGCCTCCTGATGGGGGCCGTTTATGGGCTGGTGGCGCTTGGCCTCACGCTGGTTTACGGCGTGCTGCATATCATCAACTTTGCCCATGGCGCGCTACTGACGCTGGCGATGTATGCGGCCTTTGTCGCGCATGGTGCCTTTGGGCTTGACCCTTACGCGGCCATGGTGCCGCTGGCCGGGCTGTTTTTCGTGCTAGGCTATTTGGTGCAGCGCCTGGTGATCGGGCCTGCCAGCCGCGGCGATGATTCCAATATGTTGCTGGTAACACTTGGCCTTTCGATCATCATCGAAAACGCCATGCTGGCGATTTTCCGGTCGGACACCATGACGGTCCGCTTGCCCTATGCCATGTCCATGGTGGAAATGGGCGATGTGCTGTTATCGCTCCCGCGGCTGATTGGCTTTGGCGTGACGCTACTGATGGCCTTGCTGCTTTTTGTTCTGATGACACGCACCGATACCGGCCGCGCCATTCGCGCTGTGGCCAAGGAACGCACCGGCGCTGCCTTGGTTGGCATTGATGTTGCGCATATCTATGCGGTCACTTTCGGCATTGGCACGGCCTGCCTGGCCATTGCCGCCTGCCTTTTGCTCCCGTCCTTTTATGTTTCACCGCGCGTGGGCAATGCCTTTGTGCTGGTTGCCTTCACCATCGTGGTATTGGGCGGCATGGGCAGCGTAACCGGCGCATTGCTGGGCGGGCTTTTCATCGGCGTGGTGGAAAGCCTTTCTGGGCTTTATTTCGGCGATAGCCTTGGTCAGATCGGGATATTCCTGATCTTCATCCTGGTGCTGCTGCTGCGCCCGACCGGCCTTTTCGGGGCGCGCGCATGACGGCCCGCGAGACCCTGCCGATCCTGCTGTTTCTGGTTGGCGCTGTGCTGGTTTCGCTGTTTGTCACCAGCAATGTCGTGCTGAATTTCCTGGTATTCACGCTGATCCTCGCGATTGCCGCGCAGGGGTGGAATGTGCTCGGCGGTTATGGCGGGCAATATTCCTTTGGCCACGCGGCGTTTTTCGGCATGGGCGCTTATGTGAGCGCCATTCTGCAACAACGCTTTGGCGTGAATGCCTATCCGGCGGCGGCTTTCGGTATCGCCGCCGCCGCGCTGCTTGGTTATGCGATTGGCGCGATGGTGTTTCGCGCCGGCTTGCGCGGTTCCTATTTCGCCCTGGTCACGCTTGCCTTTGCTGAGGTGCTGCGCATCATGGCCAATGCGACCGAGATCACAGGTGGTGCGGCGGGTTTGCTGATCAGCCTCAATCTCGGCGCCGGCAATCTGCAATTCGCCAATCGGTCGAGCTTTCTGATTCTGGGCGCGGTGCTGCTGGCGCTTGCCATGCTGATCACGCTCGCCTTGGAGAAAAGCCGGCTTGGCGCGCAGCTTGTCGCGGTGCGGGAAAACGAAGCCGCCGCGGCGGCGCTTGGCGTGGATATTCTGGCGGTGAAGCTGCGAGCCATCAGCCTATCAGCAGCGCTGACCGGTGCGGCGGGTGCGCTTTATGCGCAGTATTTCCTTTATATTGACAGCACGATTGCCTTCGGCACCTGGATTTCCGTGGAAGCGCTGCTGGCGCCCATCATTGGCGGTGCGGGCACGGTATTCGGGCCGCTGATTGGCGCGCTGATCCTGCAAGGGCTCAGCGAAGGCACCAAAATGCTGATTGGCAAAATCCCCGGCGTTGATCTGATCATTTTCGGTGTGCTGCTGATCCTGGTGGTGCGCTTTCCCCTGCATCGTATCCCGGGCCTTTTGGCCGCGCGCTGGCGCGGCAAGGGGGCGCCATGACAGGGCAGGGCAGGGATCCCGCCTTCCTCGCGGTACGCGACCTGACCAAGCGCTTCGGCGGGCTGACTGCCGTGTCTGACGCGACCTTCGATGTGCGTGAAGGTTCGATCACCGGGCTGATCGGCCCGAATGGTGCGGGCAAGACGACACTCTTTGCCATGATCGCGGGTTTTGAACAGCCGAGTGCTGGCCTTGTGCTGCTGGATGGTGAGGAAATCACCGGGCGCAAGCCGCATGATCTGGCGAAGCTTGGCCTGGCGCGCACCTTCCAGATTGTGCAGCCCTTTGCTGGGCTTTCGGTGCGCGAAAACATCGCTGTCGGCGCCTTTCTGCGCTTGCCCAAGCGCCGCGATGCGCTGGAGTTGGCCGAGCAGGTCGGGCAGCGCCTTGGCCTTGGCCCGCAATTGGACAAACCCGCAGCGGCGCTGACGGTGGCGGGGCGGAAGCGCCTGGAAGTGGCGCGCGCGCTCGCGACCCGCCCGCGGATATTGCTGTTGGATGAGGTTTTGGCGGGGCTGAACCCGTCCGAGCTTCGTGATTTCCTGCCGGTATTGCAGGATATTCGCGCCGGCGGTGTCACCATTCTGATGATCGAACATGTCATGCAGGCGGTAATGAGCCTTTGCGAATATGTGCATGTGATCGCGAGTGGGCGCATCATCGCCTCGGGCGAGGCGGCTGAGGTGGTCGGCAATCCCGCCGTGATTGAAGCCTATCTGGGCCATGGTGCTGCGCAAAGGCTGGCCGGCCATGCTTGAGATCAAGGCACTTGAAGCGGGCTATGGCGAAACCCTGATCCTGCGCGGCATTGACCTTAACGTGCCGGAAGGTGCGCTGGTTGCAGTGCTCGGCGCCAATGGCGCGGGCAAGACGACGCTGAACATGACCATCAGCGGTGTGGTGCGCCCGCGCGGCGGGGAAATCCGTTTTGCGGGGCAGAATCTTGCCACGCTATCCCCGCCGGAGATTGTTTCGCTTGGCCTGATCCATGTGCCGGAAGGGCGCAAGATTTTCCCCAACCTTAATGTACGGGAAGTGCTGGAACTTGGTTCCTATCGCCGCGCGCGGGCCAATCGCGCCCGCAATCTGGAACGCGTCTTTGGTATATTCCCGCGCCTCGCGGAGCGAACCCGCCAGGCTGCCGGCACGCTTTCGGGCGGAGAGCAGCAAATGCTCGCCATCGGGCGCGGGTTGATGGCGGAACCGAAGCTGCTGATCATGGATGAACCATCGCTTGGCCTTTCGCCCTTGCTGGTCGAGGAAATGTTCACGCTCATTCGCCGCCTACATGCCGATGGCCTGACGATCATGCTGGTGGAACAGAATGTCGCGCAAAGCCTGGAAGTGGCAGATCAGGCGCATGTCTTGGAAAATGGCGTCATCACCTTAAGCGGCGCGGCGCGCGATATCGCGGCTGACCCCGAATTGCGCCGCAGCTATCTTGGATTGTGAGATGAACGAAGCAACGCCTATGCGTCTTGATGCCGTGACCTTAGCGGTACTGAAGGGCCGGCTTGAACAAATCGCCGATGAGATGGATGCAACGCTCTATCGCAGCGCCTTCAACCCCATCATTGCCGAAGCACGTGATGCCTGCCATGGCGTTTATGATGCGATTACCGGCGATACTTTGGTCCAAGGCACGAAGGGCTTGCCGATTTTTGTGGGTGCCATGTCCTTCGCCGTGCGTTCCGTCATTCGCAAGGTGGCTGCGGAAGGCGGGCTTCAGGAAGGCGATACCTTCCTGTTCAATGACCCCTATGATGGCGGCACGCATTTGAATGATTTCCGCCTGGTGCGGCCCATCTTCCGCGACGGCAAGCTGTTTTGCTGGGTGGCGAGTGTTGGCCATTGGCTGGATATCGGCGGCAATGTGCCCGGCAATTACAACCCGCGCGCAACCGAAAGCCATCAGGAAGGTGTGCGCTTCCCGCCGGTAAAACTGATCCGCGCCGGACAGATGCAACAGGATATACTGGATATTCTGGCGGCCAATTCGCGCGTACCGCAATCCAATTGGGGCGATTTGAATGGGCAGTTGAATGCGTTGGATCTCGGCGAAAAACGCCTGATCGAATTGCTGGATGATTATGGTGATGCGCGCATCGCCGCAGCCTTCGCGCAATTGGCCGATCGCGCGGAAGCGCTGATGCGCGCTGAAATCGCGGCCTTGCCCGATGGGCGCTATAGCTTCGATGATTTCCTGGATAATGATGGCGTGAAGGATGAGGCGCTGCGCATTGCGCTTGATCTGACGATCGAAGGTGATCGGCTGATCCTGGATATGTCGCGATCCTCACCGCCCTGTGCGGGGCCGCTCAATATCTCCATCGCGACCACGGTGGCGGCCTGTTATGTCGCGCTGAAACACGCCTTCCCTGATGTGCCGGCCAATGCCGGCGTATTGCGCCCGGTGGAAGTCATCGCGCCGGCAACCACACTGCTGGGCGCCGAGGCGCCGCGCCCCGTGGCGGGTTATACGGAAACCATCCTCCGCCTGATTGGCGTTATCTTTGGCGCGCTCGGCAAGGCGCGCCCGGCCACCGCAACGGCAGCACCTTTCGGCACCATCAATGCGTTGGCGCTGTCCGGGCAGCGAGAGAATGGCACGCGCTGGGTGATGTTTTCCTTCTTTGGCGGCGGGCTTGGCGGCAACCCTGCCTCCGATGGGTTGCATCACGCGAATAACCCGATCTCAACGGCGACCATTCCGCCGGTGGAGATTCTGGAAGCCGCCTATCCGGTCATGTTCACGCAATGGGCACTCAGGCCCGATAGCGGCGGCGCCGGCGAACATCGCGGCGGTGTTGGCGCGGTGTATGAGATTGAAGCGCTCGCCCCTGGCCGCACGGAAGTCGCCTTGCTTGGAGAGCGCGGGCGTTTTGCGCCCTTTGGCGTGGCGGGCGGTGCGGCAGGCGCGCTTAATCGCTTTACTTGGGGCAGCGAAGGTGAAACCCCGCCCATGGCAAGCAAGATTGTCGGCGTTTCCATCGCGCAAGGAGAACGTGTTCGGCTTGAAACGCCGGGCGGTGGCGGCTGGGGCGATCCCGCCGCGCGCCCGCAGCACGCCATCGCGCGCGATATCCGCCTTGGCTATGTCAGCGCCGAAGCCGCCGCGCGTGATTATGGCGGGAGCGCATCATGAGTGGCGCGATTGTCGGCGTTGATGTCGGTGGCACCTTCACCGATTTGTTCCTGTTCGACCCGGCAATCAGCCGTTTCCAGACCGCGAAAGTGCCAAGCCAGCGCGGTGATGAGGCATCCGGGTTCCTCGTCGGTCTGCGTGCCCTTGGCGGTGCCGCGGGCATGGCGGCGGTGGTGCATGGCACCACGGTTGGCACCAATGCGCTGCTCGAACGGAAGGGTGCAAAGCTTGGCGTGATCACCACGGCCGGCTTTCGCGATGTGCTGGAAATGCGCCGCCGAGACCGCCGCCACACCTGGGGCCTATGGGGCGATTTCCAACCAATAGCTGATCGTGATTTGCGGCTTGAAGTGCCGGAACGTTGCCTCGCGGATGGCAGCATCCACACGCCGGTTGATATCGCGGCGGTGGAAAAGGCAGCGCGACAATTGCTGGCGGCGGGCGCGGAAGCCTGCGCCATCATTTTCATCAATGCCTATGCCAACCCCGCCAATGAAAAGGCGGCGGCGGAGGCAGTGCGGCGCATCTGGCCCAATCCGCATGTTTCAGTTTCCTCAGAAATCCTGCCGGAAATCCGGGAGTTTGAACGCGCGTCCACAACCGCGCTGAATGCCTATTTGCAGCCGCTTGTCGCGGGTTATCTAGGCAAGCTGGAAGGCGCGTTGGCTGAGGAAGGTTTCGGTGGGCGCTTCCATATTGTGCAATCCAATGGCGGCATCATGTCCACCGCGACGGCGCGGCGCTTTCCCGCGCGCACTGCGCTTTCCGGCCCGGCGGCCGGCGTGATTGCGGCGGGCGCCATCGCCAAGGCCGCCGGCTTCAGCCATGTGATCACCTGCGATCTGGGGGGCACGTCCTTCGATGTTTCACTGATTGCCGATGGGCAGATGGAACTCGCCGCGCAGGCGACAATTGATTTCGGCATGGTGATCCGTTCCCCGATGATCGAGATCACCACGATTGGCGCAGGCGGTGGTTCCATCGCGGCGGTGGATCGCGGTGGCTTGCTGCAAGTCGGGCCGGAAAGCGCGGGCAGCCGCCCGGGGCCGGTATGCTATGGGCAAGGCAATGATCGGCCCACCCTGACGGATGCAAACCTTGTGCTGGGGCGCATCAATGCGGCGCGGCCCATTGGCGGCGCGCTCACCAGCCTTGATGTCGCGGCGGCGAAGGCCGCGATTGAAACGCATGTCGGCGCAGCGCTTGGGCTCGATGCCATGTCGGCGGCTGAGGCCATTTTGCGTGTTGCGAATGCGAAAATGGCCGGCGCCATCAGGCTTGTTTCCATCGAACGCGGGCTTGATCCGGCGCGTTTTGTGGCGCTTCCCTTCGGTGGTGGCGGCGCCTTGCATGTCGGCGCGCTACTGGCCGAGGTCGGCTTGAAGGCCGCGCTTGTGCCACGCTTTCCGGGAGTTACCTCCGCACTTGGCTGCATCATCGCCGATGTGCGGCATGATCAGGTGCGCACGCTGAATCTTGATTTGGATAGCCTGGATGCTACGGCGCTTGATGCGCATCTGGTGCGTGAAGCAAGCGCCGCCATTGCCGTTGTGCGCGACGCGGGCCTGCCGGTGGAGCGCATCGAAACCCTCTTCACGCTGGATATGCATTACGCGGG
>JBIKXA010000077.1:0-16404 GCA_044356015.1 Roseomonas sp. | reverse complement strand
GGGGGCGAAAAGAATTCGCACCCATGCTGCAAGAATTGCGGCAAAGCCCGGCAAGAACTGCCGGTCCGGGGACACCCACGGGCAACACGCTCGCTGCCATGCTCCAGCGGATCGATACGGACCAAGATGGTCGCATCTCTCCGCTGGAGCTGAGGGCTTCCGCGAAGCGCGCCTATCAGGTGCCGGAACGCGCCAAGCCAGAGGCGTAAATCTTCCTGTTCGCGCCAGCCTGACCCTATAAGGGGGTATGTCGCAAGCTGAGACGGCCCAATTCGGCGCTACCGCCATTGTCATGCGCGTGCTGCGGGCTTCCGCGTCTGATCGTATTGCGCTGACCAGCGCGGGCTGCGCCTTCTACGCCATGCTGGCGCTGTTCCCCGGTATTTTCCTGCTGATATCGGTCTATGGCATGGTCTTCGACGCGGCAGCGGTGGAACCGCAGCTTGAAGTGCTGCGCGAATTGGTCCCCGAAGACACTTTCGAGATGATCGCAACCCGCGTGCATGATCTGGTGGAAGCCCCGCGCCCGCGCCTGGAATGGAGCGCGATGCTCAGCGCCTGCATCGCGATCTGGAGTGCTTCTGCCGGCACGCGTGCGACCATCGGCGCGCTGAATATGGCGCATCACGTGGAAGAAACCCGGCCCTTCTTTCGCTACCATGCCTTGGCGATTGGCCTTACCTTGGCGGCAACACTCGCCGCAGTGATTGCCATCGCGGCGTTGGTCGCGCTGCCTGGCATTCTGGCTTTGTTTGGCCTGCCGGCGCTGCGGGCCTTGTCTCTGCGCGGGCTTTCGCTGCTGACGCTTTTATTTCTGGTCTGGCTTTCCCTGCTGGCGGTGTATCGGGTGGGTCCGGCATCGCGGCGCCTGCCGATCAAACGCATCCTGCCGGGGGCGCTGATGGCGACACTGCTTTGGGCCGTGGGCTCGGCGGCGTTCAGCCTTTATGTTTCGGACTTCGCGACTTACGACGCCATGTATGGCCCGCTTGGCGCCACGGTTGGCCTGCTGATGTGGTTCTATGTCAGCGTCTACGTCGTGCTGCTGGGCGCTGAATTGAATGTGGCGCTGGCGACGCGCGCCGGGGCGTGGTGACAGCGCCGCGCCGGCGCGCCAGGATTGCGCCGGAGGCACCGCATGACACTCACCACCATCAGCGCCATCACCATAAGCTGCGTGGATGCGCCGATAGACCCGCCGCTACGCAATAGCCTGAATGTCATCCCCCGCGCGCCCTTGGTGATTGCGGAAGTCACTACCAAGGATGGCGCCACCGGCACGGCCTATGTCTTTCCCTATACGCGCGCCGCGCTTGGCCCAACTGCGGCATTGGCGCGTTCGATTGGGGAGGGGCTGATTGGCCGTGCTTTGGCGCCGACATCGCTCTGGCGCGAATTACATGATGGGTTTCGCATTCTGGGCAGTGAGGGTCTGGTGCAGATTGCGCTATCGCTCTTGGATATGGCGCTATGGGATGCGCTTGCCCGACGCGCTGGAGTGCCGCTTTACGCCATGCTGGGGGCAGAGGCGCGGCCCATGCCGATTTATGCCTCATTACGTGGCTTCGGGCCGGCGATGCTCTCGGAAGAAGCAGGCCAGGCCGTGGCGCGGCTTGGCGCGCGGGCAGTGAAATTCAAGCTTGGCCATCCAAAGCTTGAAGATGATTTGGCGACAGTGCGCGCGGTGCGCGGCGTGGTGGGTGATGATGTCGCGATTTTCGTGGATTACAATCAGGCGCTCACGCTGCCGGAAGCGGAACGGCGCGGGCGCGCCTTGCAAGCGCTGGATGTGCGCTGGCTGGAAGAACCGCTGCCGGTGCAGGATGATGCGGGGATGGCGGCACTCGCCACGCGGCTCGAAATCCCGATCCAGGGTGGCGAAAATTGGTGGGGCCCCGCCGGGATGCAGCGCGCCTTGGCTGCTGGCGCCTGTGATTTCTGCATGCCGGATGCGATGAAGATCGGCGGCGTCACGGGCTGGCTGCGTGCCGCTGCCATGGCGGCAGCGCATCGTATCCCGATGTCATCGCATATCTTTGTGGAGGTCAGCGCGCATTTGCTGCAAGCCACGCCAACCGCGCATTATCTGGAACATCTGGATATCGCCGCCCCCTTGCTGCGCCAGCCTTTGGAGGTGCGCGATGGCATGGCGCTGGTGCCGGAAGCGCCGGGGCTGGGGCTGGAATGGGATGAAGCGGCGCTGCGGCATTTCGCGGTGCAAGTGTAGGGCCAATCGCGTCGGAAACGCCGCGATTGGCCGGACGTTTTTACGCCGCCTGCACCAAGGTGGGCGCGTAATCGGCCACCGTTGTGCGATGCAAATCACGCGGCTTATCCGCCGGGTAGCGCCGCGCGCGATGCATGGTGACCCGATTATCCCACATCACCAGATCATGCTGGCGCCAGACATGTGCATGGACAAATTCGCGCTGTGTCGCGTGTTCCGTCAGGTCGCGCAGCATGGCGCGGGCTTCCGGCACCGGCCAGCCATGAATCTGCCCGGCATGGGCTGACAGAAACAGGGAAAGCCGCCCGGTCTTGGGATGGCGGCGCACCAGGCGTTGCGGCACCGGCGCCCATTTTTGGCGTTCTTCTTCCGTGAAATCGGTGAAGCCCAGAATCCCGCGCGAGAATATCTGGCTGTGATCCGTGATCAGCTCTCGGATTTCCGCCTTCAGCGCACGGTCAAGCGCATCCCAGGCCGCGCGCATATCGGCGAATTCCGTATTGCCGCCTTCACCGGGGATCACGCGCGCGGACAGCAGGGAATACTTCGCCGGCGTTGCCTTGAAGGATGAATCGCTGTGCCAGAGCATATTGCCGAGGCTGAACAGGCGCCGCCTGTCATCGCGTGCCAGCACATTGGAGTTTTTGTCGAGGTTGGAGATGTCATTCACCTCCATCGAAAGCCGCCGATCCGCAGCCTTGGCGATATCGCCGGTGGCGGTCTCCAGCGGGCCGAAGTGCCGGCTGAAGGCCAATTGCTGTTCGTCATTGATGTCCTGGCCGTGGAATACCAGCACGCCATATTGATCCATGCCGGCATCAATGGCGGCGGCATCGGCGGCGCTGACGGGCTGGCGCAAATCAATGCCGGCCACCACGCCGACAAAATCAGGCCGCGCCGGATTGGCGGGGGTGATCGTGACACTCATCATTTCCTCCATCGTCGTGCTGGAGCGTTTTCAAGCCAAGTGGACTCACTTGGCGGCTCGGAAAACGCGACCAAACAATTATATGGATCATAGCGCGGAAATCGCCGGTTTGAAGCGGTTTGTGCGGCGCGGCCCGTTCATGCCAGAAGAAGCCCCATGTCTGACGCGCCAAAACGCCCCCGCCGCCCCGCCGGCCCGCCGCCCAATGCGGCGCGGCTGCGTGAAGCGGCCTTGGCCCATCTGGCCCGCTTTGCCGCGACCGAGGCAGGCCTCAGGCGCGTTTTGGAGCGGCGCATCGCCCGCTGGTCCCGCGCCGCCGAGGCCGAGGGCCAGTCGAGGGAAGCCATCGCCGCCGCCACCACCGCGCTTCACGCCGAAATCGCCACCATCGCCAAAAGCCTGGTCGCCGCCGGCGCGGTGAATGATGCCGCCTTTGCCGAAAGCCGCGCCCGACGGCTCGCGCGTTCCGGCCATTCCCGCCGCGCCATTGCGGCGCATCTGGCGGCCAAGGGGATCGAGACCGAGACCGCCGCCGCTGCCCTGCCGGAAGGTGAGGAGGCGGAGCTTCTCGCCGCGCTGGCCTTTTGTCGCCGCCGCCGTATTGGCCCCTTCGCGCGTGTGGCGCCTGATGCGCCGGCGCGGATGAAGGCTTTGGCCGCGCTGGCGCGTGGCGGCTTCGCCCAAGGCGTTGCGCGCCGCGCCTTGGCGATGGACGCGGCGGAAGCCGAGGACATGCTGCTGACAGGCCGCCAAGCGTGACCGAGGACGTCAAGCACCCAGTGGTCTTCACCCGGCATGGCGTGGCGCGCGGCATCCGCACCGCTTTGCCCTTGGTGATTGGCACCTTTCCTTTCGGTTTGGTGGTGGGCGTGATTTCCGATCAAAAGGGGCTGTCCTGGCTCGAAACCCTGCTGATGTCGGCGCTGGTTTTCGCCGGATCTTCGCAATTGCTGGCGCTGGAGCTTTGGTCCGAACCCGCACCAATTCTGGCCGCGATCATTGCCGCGATTGTGGTGAATATCCGCATGGCGCCGATGGGCGCGGCCTTGGCACCATGGCTCGATAAGCTGCGCGGTGTGAAGCTTTGGGGCAGCCTGGCCTTCATGGTGGATCACGCCTTCGCGCTTTCCGCCGCCGAGCAACGGCGCGGCGGGCGTGATGCCGGGTATCTGTTGGGTATTGGTGTGACGCTGTGGTGCTTCTGGAATATCTCGGTCAGCCTTGGGCATGTCTTGGGCTCCACCGTGCGGCTGCCGCCGGGGCATCCGCTGTATTTTGCCGCCATTGCAACCTTCGTTGCTATTTTGGTGCCGCTTTGGCGCGGGGTGCGGCGTGATTTCTGGCCTTGGCTGCTCGCTGGCGCTTTGGCGTTGTTGGCCTGGCAGGCGGGACTCGGTCCGCCCTGGCCCTTGTTGATTGGTGCCTTTGCCGGCGCGGCGCTTGGCGCCTGGCTGGAACTGAAACGGGCATGACGCTGCGCCCCGATGTGCTGCTCGCCATCATCGGCATGGCGGTGGCGACCTACCTTTGCCGCGCCGGCGGCTATGCGTTGTTTCGCGCACTCCGCCCGCCACGCTATGTTGAGGTATTCTTGCAGCATCTGCCGGGGCCGATTTTCATGGCCTATGCCATGCCGGCTCTGGCAGCCTATGGCTGGAAGGGCTGGGTGGCGGCGGTGGCGGTGGTGGCGGTGCAGTATTACGCGCGCAGTCTGGCGGCGGCGATCCTTGTGGGTGTTGCGGCCATGGCCGGGCTTGGCGCCTTGGAAACCTGGTTCCTTGCGCGCTGATTTGCCGCTTGGCCGCATCACGGCGCATGGCGCTGCGATTCTGATCATCATCGCTATCGGCACGCTGATTGTGCCTTTGGATACCTCGGTCAATATCGCCTTCCCGGCGATCACAGCGCATTTCGAACTTGGACGCACCGGCATCCAATGGGTGGTGATTTGCTATGTGCTGACTTATGGCAGCCTGATGCTGGGCATTGGCCGGCTTGGCGATATTTTCGGTTATTTGCGCGTGTTTCGCCTGGGGTTGGCTTGGAGCATCCTGGCCTTCATCCTTTGCGCCACGGCAGAGAATTATACCTGGCTTTTGGCGGCGCGAATCATGCAGGGCATTGGCGCGGCGCTGGTGATTGGCTGCGGCGCCGCGCTTGCCACCAGCCATTTCGTAGAGGATTTGCGCCCGCGCATCCTTGGCTTCTATGCCTTCGGCTTTGCCGCAGGCGGCGGGTTGGGGCCGCTGATTGGTGGCGTGCTGGTGGAGCATTTCGGCTGGTCGGCGGTTTATTGGTTTCGGGCGCCACTCGCCGCTGTTGCCCTGGCCTTGAGCGTTTTCCTGCGCGCCCCACCACGCGCGGCAGAGCGCGAGAGTTTTGACCTGACAGGGGCCGTGCTGATCACGGGCATGATGTGCTGCCTGCTGCTGGGCATCAATCGCGCGCCGGATGTGGCGGCGGGCAATCCGCTGGCGCTGGCACTGGCTTTCGGGTTTCTGGTTTTGGGCTGGTGGTATGGGCGCCATGCGTCGCGCGTTGCAAAGCCGGTGATTGCGCTGCGCTATTTCCGCGATGTGGATTTCCTTTTCGCCTGTATCGCAACCGCGCTGGTGAATTTCGCCTGTTTCGCCGTGCTGCTGTTCATGCCCTATCTTTTGCTGCATGGCGCGGCGCTGCCCGCTGGCTGGGGCGGTTTGGTATTGGCGATTGGCCATTTGGCGACCATGACAGCCTCACCCTTTGCGGGTGCCTTGCTGGCGCGCATCAACGCTGCACGGCTCGCGCTGATCGGTTCTGTCATGATCGCTGTGGGGCTTTGGCTCATTGGCATGATCGGCAGCGCGGGCGGCGCGATCCCATTCCTGGTTGCGGCGCTGGCGTTGCAAGGCGTTGGGCTTGGATTGTTTCAGGTGAGTGTCACGGATCTATTGCTGGAACGCATGCCGCGCGAGGATCGCGGTGTTGCGGGTAGCCTGGCACAGGTGTCCCGTACCTTGGGCGTGGTGACAGCGGCTTCATTGCTGAGCACCGTTTTTGCCGCGCTGGAAGCTGCTGGTGTTGCGCGTGGCCTGATGCCCATGGAGGCATTTCGCGTCGCCTTCGGTCACATCTTCAGCTTTGGCGCGGCGCTGGTGGGCTTGCAGATACTGGCGGGTTTTCTGATCCAGCGACGCGCGTATCGCTGACAATCCGCCCATCCACCAGATGCACCCGCCGATTGGCGCGTTTCGCGAGTTCCGCATCATGCGTCACCACCAATATGGCGCGACCTTCTTCAGCAGCGAGGCGCGCGAAAATATCAAACACCGCGGCAGCATTGCGTGTGTCCAGATTGCCGGTGGGCTCATCGGCCAGAATGATGGCGGGGTCATTCGCAAGCGCGCGGGCAATGGCGGCGCGTTGGCGCATGCCGCCCGAAAGCTGTTCGGGTAATTTCGCTGCCGCTTCGGCCATGCCAAGCGCTTCCAGCAGCTTCATCGCCTGCGCGCGCGCCGCCCCATCCTTCAAGCGGCCAAGCCGACGAATCGGGATCAGCACATTATCAAGGGTGGAAAATTCCGGCAGCAGAAAATGAAATTGAAACACAAAGCCCAAACGCGCGAGGCGCAGATTGGCAAGTTCGGCAGCACTCAGGCTGGCGGTATCGCGCCCTTCCAAAAGCACGCGCCCTTCGGAGGGCCGATCCAGCAGGCCAAGCAGATAAAGCAAGGATGATTTGCCGGACCCTGAAGGCCCGGTGATCGCAATGAATTCGCCGCGCTCCACCCTCAGCGACGCATCCGCCACCAGCGTCACCCCTTCCGGCAGGCGGCGCGTGATGTGCTGCGCTTCCAGCAAAGCGGGTGGCTGGTTCATGCCGCGCCGCGAATGGTCTGCACAGGATCAAGCCGCGCCGCGCGCCGTGCCGGCACCACGGCGGCAATGCTTGCAGACAGAAGCGCGAAGAAGGAAGCCACCGCAAAGACCCGCCAGTCACGCGCCAGCAAGAACCGGTCATTCCCCGCCGGTGTTTCGGTGTTGAAGCGGATTTGCGCCAGGCCTTCAATCATGATCTGCCCGAGCACGCAGCCAAGCACGGCACCAAGCAGCCCCGCGATCATCCCCTGCAACAGGAACAGCCATTGGATATCGCCTTCGGTGAAGCCAAGCGATTTCAGAATGGCGATGTCGCGCGTTTTCTCAAACACCACGGTCGAGATGATATTGTAAATGCCAAAAGCTGCCACCAAAAGAATGGCGCCGGTGACGCTATACATGATGGCGTTTTGAATGACGAAAACCGTCAGCACATTGCGATTCTGTTCTTCCCAGCTTTCGGACCTGTCGCCAAAGCGTGCTTCGATCTGCCGTGCCAGCGCCTCAGCCGCCGTCACATCAGCCAGCCGCAACAGGATTTGATTGACCACATTGGGGCGGTCTTGCAGGATTTGATTGACCTTGAGCAGCGTATAGCCGGCCTGATTATCCAGCGTGGCCAGGCCTGTTCGGAAGATGCCCACGATTTTCATTTGCAGGCTCACACCCTTGGGGGAGACCGCAATGATGGTATCGCCCATCGAAACCCCAAGTTTCTGCGCAAGGCCGATGCCAATGATCAATCCATTGGCGGTGCTGCGGAGATCTTCCATCTGCCCCTGGATCAAATCCTTTTCCAGATTGGACACGCGACGATAGCGCGCGGGTTCAATGCCGGTGATCGAAACCGAAACATCGCGAGACCCATAACGGAGCAGCGCCTGGCCGGTCAGGATCGGCGATGAAAATACACCTGGTATGCCTTCCAGTATCGCGATTTTCTCGCCGGCATTGCGAATGCCGCGCACGCGTTCTGTTGGCTTCACGCCAGAAAGCGAAATAGCCCCATCAGGATGAGTAATTTCCACCGCCTGCGGCAAGGGGCGGCGCGTTTCATCCTTCACGATGATATGCGGCTGCACGTCAATCACCTGTTCGATGAAATAGGTCTGAAACCCACGCATGAGTGAGGCGATGGCGATGAAAAACGCCACCCCCAGCGCAACCCCCAACACTGATACCAGGGTCTGCCGGCGCCGGCGGGAAAGCATGCCGCGCGCCAGATCAAAGATCAGGTTCATGGTCTGAGCCGTAGCGCCTGCCCATCCTTCAGGCCCTGCGGCGGATCAAGCACCACGATATCTCCCGCTGCGATGCCTTGGCGGATTTCGACAGCGCGCGGACCCTGCACCCCCACCGTCACCTGGCGCCGCCGTGCCACTTCGCCCTGCACGATGAAAACATGATCACCGCGAAGCGCAGCAGGCGGAATAAGCACAGCGTTCGCTGTTTCACGCAAAACGATATTCGCTTCCACCGTCATGCCGATCATCAGCGGTGTATCTTCCGGCAGCGAAAGCCGCACACGATAGGCCTTGCGCGTGGCATCACCCTTTGGCGTGATTTGCGTCACGGTTGCATTCAGCACCTGCCCGGCAAAGGCATCTGCGCGCAGCAGGGCGCGTTGGCCTTCGCGGATTTGCGCGATGTCTTCCTCATCCACTTCTGCGGTGATGCGAAGCGGCTTGGGCTCACCAATCCAGAACAGCGCGGCGGGGGTATCCACCACCTCCCCCACCTCGGCATCGCGGCGCAAGACAAGGCCGGCAGAGGGCGCGCGGACGATGTAATCATCCAGGCGCCGCTGCGCCGCTTCCGCCACCGCACGCACAGCGCGGGCTTCGGCTTCGGCTCGGTCCAGCGTGGCGCGGGACGCAACATCACGCGCCACCAGGGCGCGCACACGGGCCAATTCCTCCTGCGCGAAATTGGCGCGGGCTTCGGCTTCTTCCACCCGGTGGCGGGCTTCGCGATCATCCAACTGCGCCATGGGCTGGCCGGCTTCAACGCGCGCCCCTTCTTCCACCAGCACGGCGGTGATGCGCGCGCGCAGCGCAGGGCCTACCTTGGCCCAATGCACCGGTTCCACATTGCCGGTGGCATAGACCGCCTGCACGGCGGGGCCGGTAGAGACGGTGGCCACCGCAACGGCGGGCGGCAGGCCGCGCCAGACCCAGGCGCCAGTCAGGCCGAGTAGAAGCAACACTATTGTTATGATGATCCGGGCACGCATGCTGTCAGCCTAGCATGACACTTGGTCCTTGGCTCCCCCGGGGGCCAGGGGGCACGGAAGCGGGGTGGGTTTACGGGATGGTTGTGCGATGGCTTGGCTGGGGGTAAGAGGCGCGCCAGTGCATTGATGCACGCGAATGGGCCGACTTAGCTCAGGGGTAGAGCAACTGATTCGTAATCAGTAGGTCCGGGGTTCGATTCCCCGAGTCGGCACCAGTTTTCAATGGGTTAGCGGCAAATTTGGCACCATGCCGGGGGCACATTTTTCGCGGGGGCACACCGGGGGCACATTTTTCGCGGGGACCCCCCTTGCAGCCCCTGTTTCCGCTATCTCCATCTTGCCCCGAATGCCAGCGCAGAAATCGCCCGCGATATGCAGCGCCACGCCATACTGCCCATGACCATGGCGGCGGCGATCGGCGCTAACCGGCCAGGCTGATCAGCACCGCCACCAGGGCACGGCCTGGGGGGTGTGAAGCACCAGGTGCGGCTTCACACCCCACCGGATGCAGCGCCACGCCATACTGCCCATGACCATGGCGGTGGCGATCGGCGCCACCCTGCCAGGCTGATGCGCGCCCCCCCCTATACCGCCCGCAAGCCGCCCGCCCGTGCCAGCCCGCGCCATTGATTTCCTTGGGTTTCTGGCAACACGGGCAGCACGGGCGGCTTTTGCCCCCACTTTCCACCTTTTCCACCTCTCCCGCCCCCATCCCTTCTTTTTTTTCATAAGAGAGAATCAAGCCGCCCGTGCCGCCCGGCTGCCAGAAATCCCGCCGTTTCAAGGTGTTACAAGCCGCACCCTGGTTGCCCGCCGGTTGCCCGTTGCTGCCCGTAGCCGCCCGCAGATCGGGCCAACCGGCACCCCGGCGTTGCGCAGCGTTCAACCAGGGTGAACCATTCGGGCACCCCAAGGCATTGGCGCGCATCGCCAGCGGCGAAGCCGGTCCAAAGTTTCACTCGGTTGACCCCTTTTTGTTGCAGCCGCACTACCAAACTCGGGCGCGCAAAGCTGCCCGCATACAAAACCGGCAGGAAGGACCCGCGCCCCGGCGGCCTGGTCGGGCTGCCACCGCACCGCAGATCAGGCCGCACCCCAGCCTTGTGCGGGCGACGTGCGACCTCAGGAAAGGGGGCGCGGGGGCAATGCCGAGACGCTAACGCGCATCGGCTCTTTTTTTCAGAAACCAGAATCGGCTGCCCGCCGCGCCTTCTTTGCCTTGGGTCGCGTCAATCCCATAGATTGCGCGCAGGTCGGGCGCGATGCGCCTTAGCTTGCCGCCCATCGCCTGCGCACCTTGCGGCCAATGCCGCGCCTTGGAGAGTTCAAAGTTCATTTCGCGCAAGCGCTCTAGCATTTGGCTTGCCGATCCCTTCCAAGGTCCACTCGTGGCGTCCACCAACCGCACCACCGCTTGCGCCACGTCATCAGCTTCAAGCGCGGCTTCAGCGGCCTGCGATCGGTTTGCCATCCATGCGTTCAAAATAGTGCCAGGTTCAATGCCAAGGCCCGGCGCGCAGGCTTCAGCCCATGTGGCGCTATCCAGTAGCCGCGGGCCGTAGGGGATTTTGGTATCTTGCAGGTTGCGCAGCCCAGCGGCCAATCCATCAAACAGCAACCCCAGTAGCGCCGGGCGCAGCGCATCAAATTCCGAGAACAGCGTGCCATCGCGTTTTCGCCCGCCGTCATTTTCTCGCCTATCAGGGAAGGGGCGCAGTTCAATGGCGATTGCCCGATCAGCAAGGTCCGGGCGATTCAGCAGGCCGGATGGAATGCCGATAAAGCACATTGGCCGGGAAGCCGTGACGGTCCATTCATCGCCATCGGTATAGAGTTTTTTCTTTGTATAGCTGCCATGCGTTGCAAGGGGAGCGATTTGATCGGCAAAATCGCCCGATATGGTCGAGAGATTATCGAAGGCGACCAGGTGCCGCGCATTGGCGGAAATCCAAATATCCGCCGGGTCTTTCGGCATGGTGCGACCAGTCAGGCGCGAAGGATCAATAAGCGCTTGTAGGAATGCCCCCGCCTTTGATTTGCCCGACCCTTGTTCCCCATGCAGTAACATCGCCGGGTATTGACCAGGCCCTTCGAAGGGGCGCGCGGCACAGATCAACCATGCCCAAATCAGCACCAGATCATCGCCTTCGGCGTTCATCACGCGCGCCAAATCGCCCCAGCTTGCCGATGCCCGTTCCGGTTCGGGCAGAGGTTGCGCATCCGCACCGCGCAGGAATGAGACCGGCACATCTTTCGCCGGCATGATACGCCAACCTTCCTGCGAGACCGCCACCGCCCGGCGTTCCCCGCCGGGGTCTCGCCCGCCAAGGTCCACAATGATTTCGCCCTGGTGCAGCGCATAGCGGCGCCAAGCCATGCGCACTTCACAGGATGCCAGCGCCTTGGCTTCAGCATCCGCAACCAGATCGGCAAGCGCCGTGCCCGCCAAGCCGACACCATGCGCTTGCAGGTTCTTCACGCGCAGGTGATTGGCAAATTCGCGTGACGCGATGCGCATGTGTTCCATGTGTCCCTTTGGGTGCGGGACGGATGCGTGGGGCGTTCCGTCATCCGTCGCCCAAAATTCTATGCCGGCCAGTAGCAGCGCACGTTCATCGCGGCGGTTGCGTTTTGCCGTTTCCTTGCCTTGCGGCGCGGCGGGTTCGCCTTCATCCATCACAAAATCAGCGCTCATTTTCCGCACTCCCCCGGCTGCGCCACAGATCATTGAAATCTTCGCCGGGCTTTTGCGGGCGCGCGATTTTCACCACCCGCCCTTCGCCACGCCACCGCGCCAGCGCAGCCTTCGCAGCCTTCAGGCCAGGCCCGTCATGATCGGCTGCCACAATGATTTCCCGAATGCTGGCCGGCAATGTCAGCTTAAATTCCAGGTTCGGCGCAGAGATTGCCGCCCATGCCGGCGCCTTCAGCATCAGGCCGGCGCTGATGCTCGTTTCGATTCCCTCGCCAATGACCAGCCGATCGGCAACCGGCGCCAACCGCACCGCGGCGCCGGCAACCATGCCCAGCGTCTTGCGGGGTGTGGCGATCGGCGCCTTGCCCTTGCCGTCATGGGCGAGGAATGTGCGGTGGATGGCCTGGGGGGTGCCCGCGCAGTCCACCATCAGCGCAATCATCACCGGCCAGCGCCTACCACTATCGCGGCAGAGGTGATTCGGCAGAAACCGAATCGGCATTTCATCCCGCAGGCTGATCCCGCGGGCGGCCAGGTATCTTTCAACCACCGTTCCCACCGCCGGCTGCGCATCGCGCCAGAGGTTCAATGCCCATTCGCGCTTTTGCGCTTGGCTTGTATCCGCCGCGGCGGCTATCGGCGCGGCTTGTGCGGCTTGCCCCATCAGCGCGGCGGAAACCGCGGCCTGATCCTGACACGCGCCACACCACCAAAGCGCCTTACCGTTTTGCGTGGTGACGCGCAGGGAGTTCTTGTAGCCACAAGCGGGACAATTCCCGACGAATGAACCAGCAACAGGGCGCAGGTTGAAGCGGCGCGCGATTTCTTTTGCTTCAGTCATGGCGACCCCCAGGCAGGTATTGGCGCCGATGATTTCTTTCGGTGGCGTCATCCTGCGCAGCGAGAGAGGCCATCACCGCCTTCAGCAAATCGCGTTCGCAGCGGCGGCGCTCCGTTGCCGGGTCATTATGTTCGATGGCCAGGCGCAGGGCACGGGCAGGCCCCCACCAGCGGGGGCGGCGGCTTGGTGCCGGCGTTGCAGTTACCTCTGCCGCGCAGGCCAACAGCCGGCGCAGACAAGCGCCAAGCTGGTCATTCGCACGATAGGACATGGCGTTACCTCAGGCGATTGAGGTCATGCGCGCCATGCGGCGGGCCGCGGCCTGGTTGCGCGGCAGGCAGCGGGTTTGCTCCATCGCAGCGCGAATTTCTGAAGCATACCAGCGCGGCGCGCGTGGCATGGGATAGACTGGCGCCGGAAGGCGACCAGCCGCCACCGCGCGCCAGAATGCGCCAAGGGAAAGGCCCGCAACAGGTGCGGCGGTTTCAGCATCCAGCGGGATTTCCGCCGGGTTATGCGGCGCTGGGATGCTGGCGCCGGCGATGGGGGTTTGGACATTCGGTTGCATGGTTAGGGACACTCCTGATGATTTGGAATGTCTCGCTATAGAGAGCACGAATCGCGTCTTGTCATATGGAATGAAGGGGGGGGGCTTATTACCACCAAGCCTAAATCACTCAGCCCGCTTGCCCCGCTTCAGCTTGTAGCCAAGCTGCGCTTCAGCCCGCCGCACACGGGCGCGAATATCCCGCCCTATCGGTATTTTTTCTCGTATGCGCAGCTCCTCTACTGCATCCTGTAAGGTCACGTTGTGGTTATTCGCGCCAAAACACCGCCTTAAGAAAAACGCGTCTTCCTCCGCTTGCAGCCTATGTTTTGGCCGGCGTGAAGGCGGCTTAAACCCGAGAGCAATGGCCGCGCGGATGTTCTCAGACCAAACCACTATGCTGGCATGGTTAGCGCCTTGTGGCGTTGCACAATGAACGAGAAACCGCACCAGGGCGGCCATTTCCTCATTCCATTCCTCAATCGTTTCGGCCTTTTCGAGACGGGCGAAAAAGCCCGCCCCATCCAGCGGGTGCGGCATGAATGGACCATGGGGATCATGCGGCGGTGGCGCCTTTTGCCGTGGCGCTTGAATTGAGACCTTCACGGCAATGGGCGAAGGTTTGGCAGGCGGGGCAACGCTGCCCCGCCCTTTCGTTCCTTTCGTCATTGCGGGCGGACCATATCAGCCCGCAGCTTGCAGGCTGCGCGCATGTTCCACCCGCTCGCGGGCATCTTCCAGTAGGCCCGAAAGATTGCGGTGAATAAAGCCCAAGGCACTTTGCGCCGACCCGTCAAGGTGCCCGGAGACAGAGAGATACATCAGCGCGTCAATTCCTGCGCTTAGATCACCAAGCGCATCGGCTGCGCGCAGCAAGGCGATCGGCAATGTGGTAGGGGTGTCGTTAGCTTCGCTTGGCATGGGTTCTTTCCATCCTTCGAGGTTAGGCGGGGCAGGTGATACAAGCACCGGCTCCGCCGTTCTATTGCCGGGGAAAGCGCCCCGGCGCGCATCTCCATCAGCCGCCGCGCGTTTCAATGCGTGGTGGCCTTTCCTATGGCGGCTTCAACCGCACGATTAAGCGCTTCCTCTGCCGCGGTGATTTCCAGCGGCACCAAAGGCCCGCCACCGCGGCGCTGATGTTTCAGCACCAACCCGCGCAGGTGATCAGCCGCCACCTTCACCGCCGGGAAATCGGCTTCAAGGTCTCGGGTATAGCGGGGGTGAATCATGCGCTTGCGCTTTTCCCGCGGCGATCGGCCAGCGTGACCAGTTCCGCACCCTGCCCGACCAAGCCCGCCACATGCCCCTGCCACAAGGTCAGGGCTGCAATGATTTCCTGCGCATAGTCATGGCGCTCATAGGTCCCGACCAGGCCGGCGCGGGTGCCGATATGATTGATTGCAGCTTCAGCATGTTCCCGCGGCACACCAAGGCGCGTTAGGCCCGTGCGCACCGTGCGGCGCAGATCATGCCACCGCCAAGGCGCCGGCGCCGGCAATTTGGCCTTGGCGGCTTCGCCGGCCATGGCAACATCAACCCTTTCCTTCAGCTTGGAAAACCCCCTGAAACCAGCGCCACGCGACCGCCCCAAAAGGTGATGGCCGGGCCGCACATCATCATCGGCGGGCCATACCGCGCGCAATTCCGCCAAGGCTGATGCGTTTAGCGGCACCGTGTAGCCGGCCTGGTTCTTTGTTCTTTCGCCGGGGATGCACCAGAGACCGGATGCCAGATCAATTTCCCGGCACACCACATCGGCAACCTCAATCTCTCTGGCGCCGGTCAAGATCAGCAGCCGCACAAAGGCGCGCAGCTTGGGCGGCTCCCGATCGGCAACACGCCAAAGCAAGGCAAGTTCCTGATCCGTCAAAACCCGGTCCCGCGGCTTTGGTGCGGGTGCCAGCGTGGCAGCGCCTTTGCGTGGCAATAGGGGCAGGTCCACCAAGCCCTGCGCCTCTGCATGATTCAGGAAGGCAGAAACGACACGATAGATCAGCGCTGCCATCGCCGGCGCAGTTTTGCGCTTGGCGGTGACTATGCCGGTCCAATCGGCGCGCGTGGTTTGCTTCAGCTTGCGCTTGCCCAACTTGGGCAGAATGTAGCGGGCGGCGATGCGCGCCACTTCGGTTGAATGCTTATCGGACCAGGGGCTTTTCGTATCTGCCGCGCGATCGGCCTGCCAGGCTTCAAGCGCCTCTTGCACGGTTTGCAGCCGCGATTCCTCTGCCCGCGCAGCGCGGGCGGCCTTGCGTTCCGCCGCGGGATCAGCCCCCAGGGTGACGCTGGCCAGCATCTTGCGCGCAGCCTTGCGCGCATCCGTAATGCCCATTTCTGGCCAGGTGCCCATCTTCAAGCGGGTTTGCTTTCCATCCTTGGTGCGGGTGCGGATGCACCAGGTAGCGGCGCCGGCAGAGGTCATCCGCAGTATCAGGCCAGACACTCGCGCATCACGAATTTCAACCCGCCCCGCGGTGGGGGTTTCCAGGGTGCGAAGCCAAGCGTCATTCAAATCGCGCTGCATCAGCCCATTGTCCTTTCGGGTCCAAATGTGCCCCAGTCAGTTTATCGCCGGATATGTGCCCCCGTTTCGGGGTTTTGGGGGCACAACGGGGGCACAAAACCAAGCGGGGGCACACCGGGGGCACAAAATATGCGCGATGCTGGGGCATTGCAAGTTATTCCCGAAAATTAGCGGTGATGTATTTCAAAGGAAAGTTTTTGAATGGGCTTTGATCAGGCCCGCCCGGCAGGGGCTTGTCTACTGATTCGTAATCAGTAGGTCCGGGGTTCGATTCCCCGAGTCGGCACCAGTTTTCAATGGGTTAGACCCCTTCCAACCAGACACGATGGCGCACATTTCCTCGCGGCCACACCGGGGCGTATTTTTCGCCGGGATGCCCGGTTGTCGGCGATGCCTCTGCCGTCTCTGAATAGGCCCGGATCGCATGCACTGAAGCGCGCGGATAACGCAGCCGGTCGGCATGCCATCATGGTGGGGACCGGCACGATCCGACCGGTGATCAGCACAGTGGCGAAGCCTCGTTCTGGGGTGTCAAGCATCGGCTTCACACC
>JBIKXA010000076.1:0-16452 GCA_044356015.1 Roseomonas sp. | reverse complement strand
CCTGTAATCGTCCACAATCAGGACATTGATGTTCTTATCCATGGTTCTCCACCGTTTGCCGACCGGATGATTCGGCCTACTCGCTTCCCGGCCGATTGGCCCGGTGTCTCGCCAATTCGGCGGTGAGCATCCGGGCTTTTTCAGGCCGCATCGCACCGATCACCGGTGCCATTTTCCGTTCGCCCATGCGGTCCAGGATCTGGATCACGACAGGCAATTCCAATTCCTCGAAAATCGCGGCCGCTTCGCGCGGGCGCATATTTTCATAGGTACGCACCAAGCCACGCCAGCCAGCGTCTTCGCGTTCACCGCGGGCGCGTTCCATGCTCTCAAGGCGTTGCTGGAGTTGGGTCAGTTCTTCGATCCGCTGCCCAAGGCGCTGTTCCGCCGCCGCCAGGACCAATTCGCGTGACGCGATGGACTGCTCCCGCGCTTCCAACTCAGCCCGCCGGGCGCGAAGCTGTTCCAGCAGCGCCCGTTCGGCCTGGGAAATCGCGTTGGACCCGTCACCAGTAACCCCATCCTGTCTTTCGCCCAGGCGCGGGAAGCCGCCAGGTGGGCGGGTCGTTTCCGGGGCTACAGCAAGTGGGGGGGCAATATCTGCCGCCCTTACCGGCGCGATAGAGGGCGCCGGGGCGGGATCACCGCGCAGCAATGGGCGGATGATATTTTCAGATTTTACAAGGAATAAGCCACCCATGGCAACGATTGCCAAGGGCAAAAGGCGCGGTTTGAACATCAGCGGGCCCCCTTTCCGGTACCGATGGAAAGGGCACGGAGCAAATCGCGTTCCGCTTGACTGCGCAGCGGGCCAGCATCGCTCGGCGGCTCACGTGTCGGGCGTGTCGCTGCCGGGGCCGGCGGCGGTTCATGGCCGGCCATCGGACGGCCGGCGCGCACCAAGCCTTCCAACCGATCGGCCAAGGTCTCAGCGCGTTCGATCAGGAAGCGCAAATCATCGCGGAGCGGTTCCGCTGTGGTGACACGTTCCTGCACCTGCCGTCCCGCCAATTCAGCCGTTGCGCGCAGGCGGAGGATAGCCGATTCCGCCGCCGCCGCCGCCTCGGAAAGGCCCTGGGCACTGGTTTCCATGGCCGCCCGGTCCTTGCGGATTTCGCGCAACGCACGTTCAAGACGGATGGCGAAGGGGATGGCCGCGCCAAGCAAAATCAGCACGGCCAATTGCAAGCCCCATTCAAGCCAGGAGAAAGACATCATCACGTGGCTCCCTTCCGGCGTTCAATTTCGCGGTCAATCTTGACCGCGAGGCGCTGACCCTTGCGACCCATCTCCCCTTCGAAAAGCGGCACATCACCGCAGCGCAGCCTGACCGGCGCCCCAGGCGGTACGCCAAGCGCAATCTGATCCCCCACCTTTAGGTTCAATACCGAAGACAGCGGCATCATCTGCTCATCCAGCACCACATCCAGGCCGATATCGGTGTGGCGCAATTCTTCAGCCAAATGGGTTTCCCAAATGCTATCGCGGCCAAATTTTTCGCCCATGAATTGCTGCAGCAGCAATTCGCGCACAGGTTCTAAGGTGGCGTAGGGCAGCAGGATTTCGAGCTTCCCGCCACGATCTTCCATATCCACCCTTAGCCGCACCAGCACGCAGGCATTGGAAGGCCGGCTGATCACGGCAAAACGCGGGTTCACCTCAAGCCGTTCAAAGCGGAAATGCACGGGACAGAGCGGTTCAAAGGCCGCCGTCAAATCATCCAGCACCACACCAACAAGCCGTTCAACCAGGGTGCGCTCAATAGTGGTATAGGGCCGGCCTTCGATGCGCATCGCCGCCGTACCGCGCCGCCCGCCCAGCAGCACATCCACCACCGAATAGATCAGCGCGGAATCCACCACCGCAAGGCCGTAATTGTCCCATTCATCAGCCCGCGTGACGCCAAGCATGGCGGGCAGCGGCACCGAATTCAGGTAATCTCCGAAGCGGAGCGAGACGATGCCGTCAATTGAGACATCCACATTATCGGAGGTGAAATTACGCAGCGTTGTGGACATCAGCCTGACCAGCCGGTCGAAGACGATCTCCAGCATTGGCAGGCGTTCATAGGAAATCAGGCCAGAGGAAATAATTCTCTGGATACCACTTTCCTCGGCTTCGCGCGTGGGGCCGCCCCCAAAGCCCAAAAGGCTGTCAATTTCAGCCTGGTTCAGGACGCGCGCCGCATCCGCGGCAACCGTCGGCGCAGCCTGCGCCTCGGTGGTCGCTTCCTCCTCAAGCGCCGCCCCCCAGGCGGCGGCGAGGTCTTCTTCTTCGCCCGTGCCGCTCATTGGACCAAAATCTCCATGAAGAGCACGTCATTGACGCGGATCTGTTGCGCGTCACTGCGCCCGGCCTGGGCCACAGCGATATTGGCGCGTGCCACTAATTCTTCCCGCAGGCGTTGCGTGCCGGCGGAGCCGCGCAATTCTTCGGGCCGAACTTCCCTAAGATAGGTTTGGAAAAGGTCCAATAAGCGCGGCATGGCGGCCTGAACGACTGCGCCATCCTCTGGCTGAGCCAATTCAAGCTTGCTCCGCAGCTTCACAAAAACGGCTCTGCGGCCAGGAGCGTTAAGGTTGGTGACAATCTCCGGCATCTCCAGGAAGGTCACGACGCGCGGACCTGGTTCCCGGTTTTCAGCCGAAGCGGCGGGGGGACCCATGCCAAGCAGCGGCGGCAGGATGCCGCCGAACCAAAGCCCGGCCCCGATCGCGACCAGCAGAACAGGTGCGGCAACAAGGATGATGAGCTTTTTACGACCCCCACCCTTCTTGACCTCCTGTACTTCCTGACTGGCCTCAATTTGCCCTGACATCCATGTCTCCTTCACGACGTATTGTGACAGGCTCCGATTAAAGAAGCCTTGCGGCAGGGCTTGCCGGGCCAAAAAGGTTTTGACCGGCAAGAAATGCCCTTATCGGCCAGTATAAGGGATGGCACGGCGGTTGCAGCAAGAATCTCCGAAAAGGAATTTTGGAACCGCCCAGCCGCGTCTTTTCCCTGATTCTTCTGCCAGCCAAGGGTCCTTCGCACAGGGCCCAATTGAGGGAGCCTCTATGGATTCGCCTAGCTATATCCTGATGTCGCGTCTATCCCTTCAGGAAAGGTCCACACAGGCAATGGCGCATAACATCGCCAACGCGGATACGCCGGGCTTTCGGGCTATGCGGCCAGTTTTCGGCCAGGTCATGGTCAGTTTGCGGGGCGCCGGTGGGATGCCGGGGGATTCTTCGATGTCCTTCCCGCAAGACCGCGCGACTTGGCGCGATATGAGCCCTGGCCCCCTGCAGACCACCGGGAATAGGCTTGACTTGGCGATTGATGGGGAAGGCTTTTTCGTAGTGGAGACCCCGCAGGGTGAGCGCTACACCCGTGCCGGGCGCTTTTCCATCGGCGCTAATGGCCGGCTTGTGGACCAGGAAGGCAATTCGGTACTGGATTCACGCGACCGGCCCATTGCCTTTGCCGCGCAGGATACGCAGATCGAGATCACCAAGAGCGGCACAATCCAGAGTGAAAATGGCCCCATCGCCACACTGCGACTGGTGCGCTTCGAGAATCCGCAAAACCTGATGGCTGAAGGCAATCGCCTCTTCGACGCCAAGAATGAGGCGCCCGTTCCGGTGGAACGCCCGAAGGTCGTGCAGGGTGCGCTTGAAGGCAGCAATATCTCGCCGATCCTGGAAATGACGCGCCTGACGGCAGAAATGCGCGAATTCCAATACGCCAGCATGTTCACAGAACGTGAGGGCGAACGCATCACCAATGCGGTGGAGCGCATCATGCGCCGCCGGTCTTCTTAAGATAGAATAGGACAGAACCACCATGCGTTCCTTGCAAATCGCCGCCACGGGCATGCAGGCCCAGCAGACCAATATCGAAGTCATTTCCAACAATATCGCCAATATCTCGACCACCGGCTTCAAGCGGCGCCGGGCCGAATTTCAGGACCTTATCTATCAGAACCTGCGCCGCACCGGTTCGCAAAGCGCCGATACCGGCACGCTGCTGCCATCCGGCGCGCAGCTTGGTCTTGGTGTGCGCACAGCGGCGATTTATCGCATCAGCGAACAGGGCAATCTGCAGCAGACGGAAAACCGCTTTGATATCGCGATCCGCGGCAATGGTTATTTCCAGGTGCAGATGCCTTCGGGTGAAACTGCCTATACGCGTGATGGCACTTTCGGGCTTTCAGCCGAGGGCACCATCGTCACGGCTGAAGGCTTCACGGTGCAGCCCGCCATCACCATCCCGCCCGCGGCGCGCGATGTGACCATCAATGCCACAGGTGAAGTCCTGGCCAAGATTGATGGTCAGATCCAGCCGCAGAATGTTGGGCAGATCCAGCTTGCCGTCTTTGCCAATGAAGGCGGGCTGGAAGCCATAGGTGAAAATCTGTTCCTGGCCACTCCCGGTTCTGGGGATGCGCAGCAGGGTGTGCCGGGTGCCGCGGGCTATGGCCAGGTGCTGCAGGGCTTCATCGAAACTTCCAATGTCAATGTTGTGCAGGAAATCACGTCGCTGATCACCGCGCAGCGTGCTTATGAGATGAATTCGCGCGTAATTTCGGCGAGTGATGAAATGCTCTCGACCCTCACAAGGCTACGCTGATGGATAGGCGCTTCTTCCTTCTGCTGCCTGCGGGGCTGCTGCTGCCTGTCAAGGCACACGCTCAGGTGGTGGTGCTTCGGTCCCATAGCCTGATTGAAGATCAGGTTATTCGTATCTCGGACATCTTTGAAGGTACGTCGAAGGGCGATGTCGTGATCGGCGCCTCCCCCAATCCAGGCCAGCGCTTTGTCATTGAGGCGTCGCAGCTTGCCGGCATTGCGCGGCGCTTCAATGTGGATTGGCGGCCCACATCGGGTGCTGAGCGGAGCGTGCTTGAACGCCCAGGCCGGGCCTTGTCGCGCGAAGCAGCGATTGAGGTGTTGCGCGCGGAACTCACGGGGCTTGGCCTGCCAGCCGATGCCGAGCTGGAACTTTCTTCCTTCACGCCGCCCGTGCTGCCGCTGAATGCAATACCGCGCCTATCGGCCGAGGGGGGGAATTACGAAACCGCCTCCAATCGCTTTGGCGCGACGCTGATTGTCATGGCGGATGGCATGCCAAGCATTCGGATGCGGGTGGTGGGGCGTGCCATCGCCACAGCGCCGGCCATTGTCGCCACAAGGCGCCTTGCTGTTGGCGATGTGATCGGGCCGGAGGATGCCAAGCTGGTGCAGCTCCGCGCAGAGCGTGTGCGTCCCGGGACGGCGCAACGGCTGGAAGATGTTATTGGAATGCAGCTCCGCCGCCCGGTCAGCACGGATTTGCCCTTCATGGGCGCGGATCTGATGATGCCGCATATCATCTCCAAGAACGAGACCGTGCTCATGATTGTGGAAGGCCCCGGGCTTTCTCTGACCTCCCAGGGGCGTGCCCTCGAAGCTGCGCCGCATGGCGGTCTGTTGAAGGTAATGAACCTCACGTCCCGGAATGTGGTGGAGGCCGAGGCAATTGGACCAGGCCGGGTGAAAGTGCGCTTCGGGGGTGGCCCCATTCGTTCGGCGCAAAGGAGTTGATGATGCGTCTGCCCATTCTTCTGCTCGCGGCGGTGAGCCTCTCTGCCTGCAGCACTGCCGAACGGCTTTCGCGCCTTGGTCAGGGCCCGGAACTGGCGGGAATTGAAAACCCGACTTCCGATCCGCGCTGGCGCCCGGTGACGATGCCGATGCCAAACCCAAGCGACCCGCCCTTGCAGAATAACAGCCTCTGGCGCCAAGGCAGCCGGACCTTCCTGCGGGATCAGCGTGCTGCATCCGTGGGTGATCTGGTCACCGTTCTGGTATCCATCCAGGATGAGGCGGATATGGCAAACTCCACCAACCGCAATCGCGACAATAGCGAAAGCATGGGAATTCCCAATCTGCTCGGCTTGGAATCTTCCTATGGTCGCCTGTTCCCGTCCGGCTTTGATCCTTCCAAGATGGTGTCGGCCGGTTCGACCAGCGATGTGAATGGCGCAGGCACGCTCAAGCGTTCGGAGCAGATCAATCTACGCGTGGCCGCCACGGTTTCTCAGGTATTGCCCAATGGTAATCTGGTGGTGGTTGGGCGGCAGCAGGTGCGGGTCAATCAGGAATTGCGCGACTTGCAGGTGGGCGGGATCATCCGCCCGCAGGATATCGGGTCCGACAACACCGTGAAGCATGACCGCTTGGCGGAAGCACGCATCGCTTATGGCGGTCGGGGCACGATCAGTGATGTGCAACGTCCACGCTATGGGCAGGAATTGCTTGATATCATCCTGCCATTCTGACGCCCTGATGGCGTGATCCTGTTGGCAGGATCACGCCATAAGCCTAGCGATCATTGTGCTTGCGTTCGTAATGCTTGCGGTATTTCTGCGTCACAAGATCGGTCTTCACCACCACTGAAACATCGGTGGTATTGAATTGTTCGTCCAACACAGCACCATCGCCGACAAAGCCGCCAAGGCGCAGATAGCCCTTCACGAGAGGCGGCAAGGCCGCGAGCGTGGCGCGCTTGTCAATGCTGTCAGGATCCTTGCGACGCATTTCCACAAAGCGTGCCGGCAGCGCGCGGGGGCGCAAATCCTCAGGCGCCAGGTGGAAGGCATGCAGATAGGTCAATTGATCAGCCAGCGCATCCAAATCAGTGCCCGGCAGGGAAGCGCAGCCGAACATAAGCGCAATATCATGGCGGAAGACATAGGCTGCGATGCCATCCCACAATAATTGCAGCGTGCCACGGCTGCGATAGGCCGCATCCACACAAGACCGCCCCAATTCCAGCACCGGCGCTGGATAGGCGACCAGACGAGAGACATCATATTCGCCTTCGGAATACCAGCGCCCGAGCTTCACAGCGCCCTCTCGCCGGATCAGGCGATAGGTGCCGACCACCGATTCCGCCCCCTCACCACGGTCATGATCCACCACCAGCAAATGATCGGCGACGGCGTCAAAATCATCGCGATCACGATGGCTTGCAGCGGTGGCGGCATCAGCGCGGGCGCCCATTTCCTGATAGAAGACGCGGTAGCGCAGCGCCTGCACCGCATCTATTTCGGCTGCCGTCACCGCCAGGCGCACGCCCAGATTGCCGGCGCGCAATTCCTCAAGGCCCGCTTCGGGAGGGGCAGGTTCATCCTGTTTGATCGGCATCAGCAATCCCGTTTCAGGGCGGCCCCATTCCGGGAAGGCCCCAGGGTCACAAACCGCAAGCTTCCTTATAGATCAGTTTGTGCGATCGCCAAGCCGGGGATCAGCCCGCCGCGCCGCGGCGTTTGCGGGGCTTGGTGCCAAGGCCGATCTTTTTGGCGAGGGAGGAACGCTGTTTGGCATATCGCGGTGCAACCATGGGATAATCCTGCGCCAAGCCCCAGCGTTCGCGATATTGATCGGGCGTCATTTTATAGGCGGTTTTCAAATGGCGCTTCAGCATCTTCATCTTCCTGCCGTCTTCCAGACAGATGATGAAATCCTGTGTGACAGATTTTGCAATGGGCACAGCGGGTTCAGGCCGCGCGGCCTTCGGCGCTTGCGGCGCTTCAATGGATATCAGCGCGCGGTGCACTTCCTCAATCAGGGAAGGCAGGGTCGAAGCGGGCACGGTGTTATGCGACACATGCGCCGAGACGATTTGCGCTGTGAGCGCCAGCAGATTGGTCGCGGGCTTTATTTCGGACATCAACATGTTCCTTTTGCAATGGTTTTGTGGCAAAAAACAACATCAGAGTTGCTGCATCAGATTGTTAATAAAACGAACTCTGTCTGGCTTTGTTTCTTAGCACGTCTTTTGCTCGTTTGGAAAATATCCTAATGAATTCGGATTTTGCCATTCTTGCACTATCAAGTAAGATTATAGACTTCAACTTATGGCAACCCTTGGGGTCGCATTGCCCCCAAAAGAAGAAAAAATCGCGGCCCCTACAACCAAAATGAAGTATCCATCCGTGATGACCCCTGATCACCGTATTGATATCACCGCTGAAAGCTGCCCGATGACTTTCGTCCTCGTGCGGCTCGCGCTTGATCAAATGAAAGCCGGCGAAGTGCTTGAGGTGCGGCTGCGCGGGGCGGAACCGCGGCGCAATGTCCCGCTGACAGCGCGCGAACAGGGCCATGAAGTGCTTGGAATGATTGATGATGCAAACGGCGATGCCATTTTGACGCTGCGGCGTGGATAAGGCCCGCCAAGCCTATGCGACTGGCACCTTCACCCTGCTATTTTCTGACCCAGCCCGATCCGCAACACCAGCGCATCGGTGCCATCGGCGTAATAGCGGCGCCGGCGACCTACTTCCTGCGCCTGGGCTCTGGAATAAAGTGCGCGGGCGGCGGCGTTGGGTTCCGCAACCTCAAGGAACAGGTCAAGCGCACCGCGCCTCGTTGCTGCATCCATCACGCTCGTGAGTAAAGCCCGGCCTACCCCCTGCCTCTGCTGTGTCGGGCGGATGGCAAGCGTCACGATCTCAGCCTCTGGTCCCTGTGTACGCGCCAGGGCAAAGCCAATAGGCTGATCCTGCCGTATTGCAACCAGAGCAAAATGCCCGGGTAACCCAAGCATGAGCGCCAGCGCCGAAGTGCCCCAGGCCTGATTGGCTGGAAAAGCCTCGGCATGGATTTCGGCCAGAAGGGCTGACGCTTCAGCGCCAATCGCTTCGATCCGCGCGGCCATGGGCGCTAAACCTGGCATGTGGTGGCTGGCGGTTCGGCATAAAGCGGTGCGGCAGGGCGCCACGGCAAGGTGCCACGAAGCCTTTGCTGCGCCACGCGCGCCACCGCTGCTGCCGAGGGCAGCGGATGGGGCGGCACATGGGCCTGAAAACCCCGCACGGTCAAAGCGGCCGCTACCGCAACCGACGCATCGCCGACAAGCAGCACAGCGCCTTCGGGATCGGGCAGGGCCGCCAATGGCATAATCACCGGCGCTTCGGGCAGGGCAGCCCAGGGGCGGAAGATTTCCAGCAGAACGCGACCTTGGCGCTGATCCAGCACGGACCAAAGTGCCTGGCCGGCGCGCAAGGTTTCGGGCAGTTCCGCGGCCAATGCCTCCCCGGTCGTGACGCCAATCAGCGGTTTGCCAAGCGACTGGGCCATGCCCTCCGCCAGCGCAATGGCGGTGCGCAGGCCGGTAAAGCCGCCTGGCCCGATACCAACAGCAAGCGCGTCCAAGGCCGCGGGTGCAACCCCCGCTTGCGCCAATACCTCCAGCACCATGGGGGGGAGCGCAGAAGGCTGGCCGCGCGGCCCTTCATGCAGGGCGGCTGACAGCAGCACATCATCGCGCAGCAGCCCCGCAGAACAGCGCGCCAAGGACCCCTCAAGCGCCAGGATCAGCATGTCGAAATTCTTTCCGCAGCGGCATCATGGGGTTGTCTATGCCAAATCAGCGGCAGGAGAAACGCCGCCCAGTCTATCTGCCATCATCGACATGCGGCGCAGCCGGCACTTGCCCAGGGATGGCGCTTGCAATTGGGGTATATTCATTGGCCGCCTTGGCGCCGCCAAGCTCATTCTCGCCCGGCCAAGCACTGAAATGATGGCCGATACGCCCAAAGGAATTTACGCCTGCACGGAAGCATAGATGGGGATCACGTTTCGCCGCGCCCCCCTTCGCCGCGTCAGGCCTTTTCGATCTCACCCCCGCCATCCACCCAATTCTTGAAGCCGCCCAGATTGCGGACATTGGCATAGCCCATGTCATGCAGAGTCTTCAGCACCAGCGCGGAACGCCCGCCGGATGCGCAATAGGCAACAATGGTTTTGGCGCGATCGAAATTGGCATCATGCAAAGCGGATGAAGGATCAGCGCGGAATTCAACCAGGCCACGCGGAATGGTCAAGGCGCCCGGCACCTTGCCAGATGCCGCGACTTCGCCCGGTTCGCGCACATCCAGAAATACAACATCGGCGCGGCCAACCAGCCCCTTGGCCTCATCAGCGCTGATGCGGGGCACCACCGCTTCCGCGGCGGCGAGCATTTGTTGGACGGTCAAGGTCATGGATCACTTCTCCCCAGTTGCTGCGCCATCATAGGCCGCATTTTCGGTCATCGCACAAGCATTCAGCCGCGCATGATGGTGCCCCGAAGCGCTGGTCGGTAAAGATGTTCAAGGTCTTGATAACAGGCGCCATGGCCGACCCGCTCGGAAAAGCGCAGCAGGTAGCCGTCCGGGTCCTGCACCAGGAATTGCCGTACCGTCACTGACCCCTCGCCGACGCGGTAGGTCTTCGTCTCGGGGCGCAGGAAGAGCGGCCAGGCGGCTGAGGCCAATGCCGCCAGGACCGGCGCGATATCCTCGACCGTGATCTCGAGGTTGATCCCCCGCCCCAGCGGCGGCTCGAGCGGCGCCGTCACCCAGTCCCGGTCCGTGCCGAGCTGGTCCAGCATCACCCGCGCGGTGCCGCGCTGGATGCAGGCGAAGCCCTGCTCCGGCCGGTCGTAGACCACGGCGAAGCCACAGGGCCCGCACCAGAAGGCAAGGCTCGCCGCGAGGTCGCGCACCGAGAGCTCGGGGACGAGGTCGGCGGCGCGTGGAGGGGGGGTCAAGGCCATAGATCATTTCTCCCCGAATGAAGGGGCGTAAGGAGGCGCAATCGGTCGAAGGCCGCAAGCCTCATGCCCGCATAAGCGCGCCCGAAAAGGCCAGGGCTGCAGCGATGCCCATGACGCTGAAGGTCCCCATCATGCCAAAGACGCGAAAGCGATAATCCTCAGGGTCTTGCACAATGCCAATCCCATGGGAAAGGCGTGCGGCGACCAGCAGCGCCCCAAGCGCATGCAAAAGCCATGGCCATGCACCGCCCCATTCCGCCAGGATGAGCAACAAGACCGCAAAGGGCACGAATTCCGCGAAATTGGCATGGGCCCTGATGGCGCGTTCCAGCCTGGCATCGCCCCCTGACCCAAGCGGGATACGCTCCGCACGGCGATAACGGATCACACGCAAGCTGAGCCAGAGGAAAATCAGCGTCAAAGGCAGGGTCCAGAAGGCGAGGATCATGCTTGTGATATCCTATGTTGTCGCCCCGTAGCGGATAAGACCTAGCGGGCTCGACGTTACGCCCAAGCTTCACCTGCGCGCGATGTTCAGAATTCCCGGATGGATTTGGCGAAGCGATCGGCCAAGGGCCGCGCCAGATAGGAGGCAAAGGAACGCTCCCCGCGCCGGATCAGCACTTCGGCATGCATGCCCGGCTGCAAGCGCAAGGCTTCGTGCTTCGCCAGTTCCTCAGCCGCGAAGCCGACCCGCGCGACAAAATACGGCATGCCGGTGCGTTGATCGGTCATGCGGTCCGGGGCGATGCGTTCGACCGATCCTTCCAGGATGGGCGTGGTGCGCGCCGCCGCATGGGAAAGCCGGATGGAAGCGGGCATGCCAATGCGCACCGTATCCACATCAACCGGCGTGATCTGCACTTCCACCACCAGCCTTTCTTCCTGCGGCACGATGGAGGCAACCTGAGACCCCGGGGCAATCACGCCGCCCCGGGTGGTATAGCGCAAATCCATCACCATGCCGGCTTCGGGCGCATCAATGGTCAGGCGCGTCAATTGGTCATTGGCGCTGATTTCACGTTCGCGGAGTTCCAAAAGCCGCCCCTGCAATTCGCGCAATTCCTTGGCGATTTCTTCCTGCCGGGCACGCAGCAATTGCGCGCGCTGCATTTCCGCTTCGCCCACCGCCTGCTGGGTGCGCGCGACATTTTCAATCGCCTCACCACGTTCACCGATCAGGCGGGCTTCTTCGCGTTGCAGGGCAAGCAATCGCGGCAGGCGTTCCAGGCCCATGCGCACCAGGCCTTCCACGCCAAGGATTTCCTGGCGCACCAAGGCAAGCTGGCGATCATTCGATTCAATGCGCACATTCAGCCCATCTATCTGCTTTTGCAATTGCAAGGCGCGCTGGGTCAGGATTTCGATCTGCCCTTGCAATGCGGCGCGACGGGCGATGAATTCATCGCCCTGTACGGCCATGATCTCGGCCACCTTCGGTTCGGTGCGGCGCGCGACAAGTTCGGGCGGAAAGGCTGGCGTGGGCGCTTCTTCCCGTTCCGCGGTCAATACCGCGATGCGGGCGCGCAGGCGGTCGGTTTCATCCAGCACCACATTCAGCCCGGCGCGCACGCGCGTATCATCAAGCCGTATCAGCGGCTGGCCGGCGGCGACAATAACGCCGTCCCGTACCAGCACTTCACCAACAATGCCGCCTTCCAGATGCTGCACATTGCGGCGATTGCCTTCCACCATCAGCGTGCCGGGGGCCACCACGGCACTATCAATCATGGCAAAGGCGCCCCAGCCAAAAACGCCGCCCACACCAAACAGGATGGTGAAAAGCGCAAAACGCAAGGGCCGCCAGATCGGCACCTTTGACGCTTCGGCACCCAAATCAGGCTTGGCGTTGTTCCGGTCCATGGTCCTTGACCTCAACTCTTGGCAATTGCCGTAACGGGACGCGGCGGTTGGGCCGGACGGGTCAGCCGGGGCAAAATCTCATCACGTCGGCCAAAGGCCTCCACCGCCCCTGCCCGCAGCAACAAAATCCTGTCAACAGCGGCCAGGATATTCGCGCGATGCGTGATGATGACCGTTGTGACACCCATTTCGCGCAAGCGCACCAGCGCGGATGCCAAGGCCGCTTCGCCATCGCTATCCAGGTTTGAATTGGGTTCATCCAGCACAACCAGCTTCGGCCCCCCATACAGCGCGCGCGCGAGGCCAATACGCTGGCGCTGCCCGGGCGAAAGCCCCCGCCCACCAGGGCCAAGGAGCGTATCATAGCCTTCCGGCAGATGCAGGATCAGGTCATGCAGCCCGGCATCCTTGGCGGCAGCAACGACTTTTTCCGAATCAACAGCACCCAGGCGCGCAATATTCTCGGCAACCGTGCCCTCAAACAGCTCCACATCCTGCGGCAGATAGCCAAGGTGCTGGCCTACCTGGTCCCGCGGCATGCGGGCGATATCGGCGCCATCCAGCCGCACCGCGCCGGCGCGCGGCGGCCAAATCCCCAAAAGCGCCCGCGCCAAGCTGCTCTTGCCCGCCGCGCTCGGCCCGATCACGGCGAGGGATTCGCCCGGCTGCAGTGCAAAGTTGACACCGCGCAACACAATTGTCTCAGTCCCAGGGACGGCAAGCACCAGGTTTTCGACCGCCACGGCGCCCTGCGGTGCCGGCAGCTTCATCCCCTGTTTTTCCGCTGGTGCGGTGGCCAGAAACTCACATAGCCGCTTATGCGCCGAGCGTGCATTCATCGCCTGCTGCCACAGCGCCACAACCTGCATGCTGGGCGCCAGGGCGCGCGCCAGGATGAAGGTGGCAACAATCATGGCGCCAGGTGTGATGGCTTGTTCAATCACCAGCAGCGCACCCAGGCCGAGCGTCAAAACACCGGTCAGTGCCAATTGCAAAAACTTGATGACGGCAGCGAAACTGCCGGCGATCCGGCTGGCGTTTTGCTGCTGATTCAACATGCCCAAATGGCGATCCTGCCAGCGCTGCCAAACCCCCTGCCGCATGCCCATCGCCTCGGCAGTTTCGGCATTGCGGATGCTGGTCTCAACAAAGGCATAGGCCTGCACGTTTTGGTTGGAAGCTTCCGCCAGCTTCTTCGTGGACAGGAAGGCCTGGATCAAGGCGCTGCCAATGACAATGAAAACCGCGACGGTCCCAAAAAAGGCAAAGAACGGGTGGACAATATACAAAATGATCAGAAACACCGGAATCCATGGCGCATCGAGCGTGGTGGTCAGGCCCGTTGTGGAAATGAATGACCTGACCTGTTCCAGATCACGCAGCGGCTGGACGCCCACCCGATCACTGCCCCGCAAGCTGCCCTGGACAAACAAGGCGTCGAACACGCGCGATGACAGACGCCGGTCAATCAGCCGGCCAAGCCCAATCAGCGCAAAGCTGCGGCAGCCTTCCAACACGCCGTAAATCAGGATCAGAAACAGCGAAATCAGCGTCAATGCCAAAAGGGTTGCTTCGCTTTGGCTTGCCAGGACGCGATCATAGACCTGCATCATGTAAACCGAGCCGGTCAGCTGCAGCAGATTGACAACGAAGCCGACCGCGAAAAGCAGCGTAAGCGCGCCCTTCATTTCGCCCAGAATGGCATAGACCGGCGAAGAGGAACCCTTGCGCGCCTTGGCATTAACCGTTGCGATAGTCGGATTCATGTTTCGCCTTGATCCTGAACCTCGGGGGGAGGGTGCTGGGATGCAACGCCTCCTCGCTTATTTCCCTAACAGATACTATTAAAGTTTTGCACCTTCTCCAAGCAAGAAAAAGCCGCTGATGGGCGCGCAAAGCCCTGGGTCTCAAAATTTGTCGCATTCCGGCCACAGACGACATATAAGCAAAAAGCGCGATTCGCAGTGATGGACCCGATGACCCGCTTCATTCGCCAGATACCGGAAGGCGACGACCGAGAACGCCTGATGTGCCCGGATTGCGGACATGTTGCCTATGAAAACCCGAAGGTTGTGGTGGGCAGCGTGATTTCGGAAGGGGATCACATCCTGATGTGCCGCCGCGCCATTGAACCCCGCTCCGGTTTTTGGACCATCCCAGCCGGCTATATGGAATTGGGCGAAACCGCCGAGGAAGGCGCGGCCCGCGAGGCCTGGGAAGAAGCACGGGTGCGCATCACGCTGGAAGGGGTGCTCGCGGTCTATTCCATCGCACGGATCGGCCAGGTGCAGGTTATTTTCCGCGCCCGTTTCGCCGAGCCTGGTTTTGCCGCAGGACCGGAAAGCCTTGAAGTCGCCCGCTTCCATTGGTCCGAGATTCCCTGGGACAACCTCGCCTTCCCCTCCGTCCATTGGGCGCTCAAGGCCTGGCATGAGTCAGCCCATGGCGCCTTGCCGGCCGCGGCACTCAACCCGGCGGAAGACAGGCGTGGTGTGCATCGCCTGCCGGTGGCTGGCTGATGCTCGGTCGCCGCGCGCTTCTTGCCGGCCTGCTGTTGAGCCCCATTGCCGGGCCGGCCCTGGCACAGAACGCCGCGCCGGCGGCGCCGCGCCCGAACGCCCCCCCGCGTAATGCGCAGCAGCGCCGCCAGCGCCGTCGGGTCGAGAAAACCATGACCGCCCCGGAACCGCCGGGCCAGCCTGCCCCCATTCCCAATCGTGATATCGAAGCGCCGCGCGTGAATAACTCCCCGCGCGCCAGCCTGAGCCCTACCGTGATAGACCCTGCACCGGTGCAACCCCATCTCGGGCGGTCCGGCTTTGCGGTCCAGGCGCAGGAAGACCGACTGCTGCGCCAACCCGTTCCGGGTGCGCGCCTCAACGTGCCCTTTTAAGGTCAGCCAGCCTCATCCGGGCTTTGCAGCTTGAGCGCCAAGGCATGCAAGCCGGTGGCGAATTCCCCCGCCAAGGCCTCATGCACCGCGCGGGACCGCGCCACGCGGTTCATGCCCGCAAAGGCTGCCGCCACCAGATGCACCGAATAATGCGTCTCCCCCCCTGGGGCGGCGCCGGCATGGCCGGCATGGCGGGCGCTGTCATCGGTAATTTCAAGCAAGGCGGGCTGAAAGCGCGTTTCCAGCGCTTGGCGAATGCGATCTGCACGTTGGGTCATGATGTGTTTTTCCGCGCTTGTGACTTTTTTGCCAAGCCCTGTTTTGCCTTGCGGCCCGGCGCCACCACCCCCATAAAGCCCTGATGTTCGCGCGCAAACGACGCAAGGCCTATGCCCCGGATGACGCAGCGCCCCCTGGGCGCCTTTGCGATGCGCCGGATTGCGCCGAAGCCGGGCAATATCGCGCGCCCCGTGATCGCTCGCTGAAGGATTTCCATTGGTTCTGCTTGGACCATGTGCGCGCCTACAACAGTAGCTGGGATTTCTATAAGGGCATGGGCCCGGATGAGATCGAAGCCTGCCTGCGCGCCGATACATCCTGGCAGCGCCCCACCTGGCCGCTTGGGCGGATTGGCGGTTCCGGGCGCTTCGACCCGGAAATTTTGCGCGACCCGCTGGGCGTATTGGGGGCGGAAGCCCCAAGCCAGCGCCGCAAACCCCCGGAAAGCGATACGCCCCCGGAACTCCGCGCCGCCTTGGACCTTCTGGGCCTGAAATGGCCGCTGGCATCAGCGGAATTGCGCGCCCGCTACAAGGATCTCGCCAAGCAGCACCACCCCGATGCCACCGGCGGCGACAAGCAGGCCGAGGAGCGTTTGAAGGATATCAACCGCGCCTACAGCCTGCTGCGCCACCGCCTGGCGAAACAACCGGTACCCGCCGGGTAGCCGGATCAGCATTACCGGCCTAAACTCCCCCTTTCCCAATGCATGGAACCTGATCAGCGATGAACAAAATCGCCCCTATTGCCGATATCAAACCGACCTCGGCGATTTCTGCCCCTGATACCACCGTCAAGGCGCGTGAGGCCTTTGGCGTGGATGTGGATATGGATGTGCCTGCCTTTTC
>JBIKXA010000075.1:0-16468 GCA_044356015.1 Roseomonas sp. | reverse complement strand
CGCTTTCTTAACCTCAATACGCCGCGCGTGCTGGCCTTTGGGCCGAATGGCACCTTCGGCTGGCAGGCGGGCGGGGGCGATGCGGCCTTTGTCGAAAAAACCGCGCTAGCCAGTTGCGAAAGGCGCGCGGGGCCAGGCGCCTGCACCATTGCGCTGCGTGACCTTTCCATCGTGAAGCCCGGGCGGGAATGGGCGCCGAGCCCGCCACCCGAAGGTGTCGCCATAAACTCGGCCCATCACGCCACTTTGCCGGATGAACGCTTCATCTGGTGGGGGCCGGAACAAGCGCGCGGCGTGCTGGTATTCGCGCATGGCAAGGAAGCGCTGACCGATTTGCGTGGGCGGCAACCGCATAGCTGGACGCGGCATTTCAATAATGCCGGCTTCGATATTTGGCGCTTTGACCGTGAACCCAATGCCGATGGCGCGCGCCGTGCAGCCGCCTGGCTGCGCGATGATTTGGCGGAACTCCGCGGGCGCGGCTATCGGCAGGTGGTTGTGGCCGGCCAATCGCGCGGCGGGTGGAATGCGCTGATGGTGCTGAACCGCGCCGGCCTTGCCGATGTGGCGATTGCGATTGCCGCCGCCGCGCATGGCCGCCCGAGTGACGAAAACAACCGCTTGCATGCGCAGATTGCGGAGTTGGAGGCGTTATTGACCGAAGCCGCTGACAGGCGGCGCATACGGCTTGCTTTGGCGGATTTTCGGGATGACCCCTTCATGGCGGCGCCTGACAAACGCGCTGAGGCGCTGCGGCGGCAACGAGAACGCTTCGGCGCGTTTTTGCTGATTGACCGGCCAGAGGGGGTCACTGGTCATGGCGCAGGCGGCAGCACGGCCTTCAATGATCGTTACGGGGCGTGTTTGCTGCGCTTCGCGACCGCGCCACGCCCGCCGGCGAGTTGTTGAGCCGCCGCCTCCCCACTCAACCAGGCACCCGCAACGGTGGCGGCGAAACGTGGATGGCAGGCTTCGCCGGCAAAGATCAGTCGGCCATCGGCAAGCGGTTCGGCCAGCACATGCCGCGCGGCCTGCGCGCCTGGGATGGCGTGGCTATAGCTGCCGAAAAATGCGGGATCATTGCCCCAATCGGTGATGATGGGCACGCCAAGCGCCTGCGCGGCCTCGGTGCCGAAAACGCGGGCGAATTCAGCGCGGGCATGCGCTTCGGTCGCGCCCATACCTGCGCGAGACAATTCCCAGGCGAGCGAACCACCCATGAAGGCCAGGATCACCGGTGCGCCAAAGGGTCGCGCGATCCAGGAAATGGGCCGATCTCCCGCGCCCGCGATATCGCGGCGCAAACTGGCGAAGGCGCCAAATTCCGGCACTGTGCCGGGCGGGATGGGAAAGGCGAGCTTGTTCAGCAGGCCAAGCGGTAGCGCCCTGATGGCCGCGCATTTTTCGGCAGGCAAATCGGGCGTGAAGGCAATGCCACCTTGCGCCAGCACAGCGGTTGAAACGGTGATGATGGCAGCGCCCGCGCGGATACGCCCGAAAGAACCGCGCGCCTCAATGGCGTTTTTGCCCCAATCAAGCTGCGCCACGGGCGCCTTCAGGCGGATGGGCAGGCCTTCGGACAATGCCGCGACCAAGGTGCCAAGGCCACGGCGCAGCAGCAAATTCGGTCCATCCAAAGCGGTGGCGGCAAAATCATGCAGGCTCATGCGCGAAAGCTCGGCGGCACAAATCTGCGCCCCTTCCCAATGCGCGACCAGCGGATCAAAGCGCCCGCCTTCAGGTGCGGCTTCAGAAGCGGGGCGATCCGGCGCGCCATCGGTGGCGGCGGCTTCAATCACGCGCCAGAAGCGATCCTCGGCGGTGGCGAAGGCACCACGTTCAGCGGTGCTGGCGAAGCGGCCTTCGGTGAACAGCAAGCGCTGGCGCAACAGATCATGGTCCACTGTTTCGAAGCCGAGTGCCTCGGCGAAAGCGGTCAGCGGATTGTCATTGGCCTGATGCAGCCAGGAAGCGCCATGGTCAAAGCCTGTCGCATCGGTATAGGCGCGCCCACCGATGCGATCCTTCGCTTCCAGCACCAGGCAGGAAAGCCCGCGCGCGCGCAGGGTGCGCGCGGCGGCAATGCCGGCGACGCCCGCGCCAACCACCAATACATCGGTGTCATCAGCGCTCATGCAGCGCCTTTAAGATAGAACGCGATCCGACAAAACGGATCACGCCGCCCATCCCTCATGCATTCCCGCTCAAATAATCCATCGCCGCCTGCACACCGCCGGATTGATGCGGAATGCCGGCGGCGCGCAGCCCCATCTCCACGCCGCTCAGCGTGCCGGTCAATTGCAGATCGCCGAAATCGCCGAGATGGCCGATGCGGAAAACGCGGTCATTCAATTGGCCGAGGCCGTTCCCGAGGCTCATGTTGAAGCGCTCCAGAATGGTGGCGCGCAGCGCATTGGCGCTATGGCCTTCCGGCAGGCGCACCGCGGTCAGCACAGATGAGTAATGGCGCGGGTCGGCGCATTGAATCTCAAAGCCCCAATGGCGGACGCAGCGGCGCGCGGCTTCTGCGTGGCGGTCATGCCGGGCAAACACATTATCCAGCCCTTCTTCCAGCAGCATATCCACCGCCGCATCCAGCCCGTACAAAAGATTGGTCGCGGGCGTATAGGGGAAATAGCCCGTGGCGTTGGAAGCGAGCATCGGCTTCCAATCCCAGAAGCTGCGCGGCAGCTTCGCCGTTTCACTGGCCTTGAGCGCCTTGGCGCTGACGGCATTGAAGGAAAGCCCCGGCGGCAGCATCAGCCCCTTTTGTGAGCCCGAAACGGTGACATCCACGCCCCATTCATCATGCCGATAATCCATGGAACCGAGGGAGGAAATCGTATCCACCAGCAAAAGGGCCGGGTGCCCTACCGCATCCATGGCGCGGCGCACTTCGCCAATGCGCGATGTGGCGCCGGTGCTGGTTTCATTATGCACCACGGCGACGGCCTTGATGGCATGGCCCTTGTCTTCACGGAGCCGCGCTTCAATGGCTTCCACATCGGCGCCGCGGCGCCAATCGGTTTTGACGAAATCTGTCACGATCCCAAGGCGGTTCGCCATTTCTTCCCAAAGATGGGCGAACCAGCCGGTTTCGCACATCAGCACGCGGTCGCCGGGCGAAAGCGTATTGGCAAGCGCCGCTTCCCAGGCGCCGGTGCCGCTCGCGGGGTAGATCACTACCGGGCCTTGGGTCTTGAAAACATGGCGGATTTTCTCAAGTACCCCCTTGCCGAAGATGCCAAAATCCGGCCCGCGATGGTCCATGGTGGGGTTGTCCATCGCGCGCAGCACGCGGTCCGGCACATTGCTGGGCCCCGGAATTTGCAGGAAATGCCGCCCGGCGGTGGGCTTGGATTGGAAATAGGCCATGATGGAATCCTTGTTTGTGGCCCCTACATGGGCGAAACCCCCCATTCATGCCAAGACCACCCGTGCAGAAGATGTTTTTGGACCCTGAAGAATGAATGCCCTGCCCCCTGGCCGGATCGCCCCCGGAGACCCCCGCTTGGCTGCCCGCTTGAGGCGTGAGACCAGCGCCGAGGTGCTGTTCCGTCCTGCCGATCGCGGGCGCTATGCCACTGATGCCTCAATCTATCAGCAGGAACCGATTGGGGTAGTGGTGCCGCGTTCCATCGCCGATGTGGAAGCGGCCCTGGCCATTTGCCGGGAAGAAGGCGTGCCAATCCTGCCGAGGGGCGGCGGCACCAGCCAGTGCGGGCAGACCGTCAACCGCGCTTTGGTGCTGGATTGCACGAAATACCTGAGGCGCGTGCTGGAAGTGGATGCCAAGGGGGGCGTGGCGCGGGTGGAGCCGGGCATTACCTTGGGCGCCTTGAATGACGCTCTGAAGGCGCAGGGCGTTTTCTACCCGGTGGACCCTTCCACCTGGCAGCGCTGCACCATTGGCGGCATGGCGGCGAATAATTCCTGCGGGTCCAAATCCATCCGCTACGGGCTGATGGCGGATAATGTGCTGGCGATTGACGCGCTGCTGGCGGATGGGTCTCGGTTCCGCTTTGGCGATCTGCCGGATAATTTGGGCGCCGAAGTGCCGGGCGGCATTGCCGATCTGATCCAGCGGCTGCGCGCCCTGGGTGCGCGGGAGGCTGAGGAAATCGCCGCCCGCTTCCCCGAACAGCTTCGCCGCGTGGGTGGGTATAATATCGAAGCGCTGACGCCCGCGGCGCGGGCCGCGGGGCGTGGCAATCTGGCCCGGTTGCTGGTGGGGTCCGAAGGGACTTTGGCTTTTTCGGCGGCGCTGGATTTGAAGCTATGGCCGATCAAGCCGCGCAAGGTTTTGGGCATTTGCCAATTCCCGAGCTTCCGCAAGGCGATGGAGGCATCGAAGCATCTGGTTTCGCTAATGCCGGAAGCGGTGGAGCTGGTGGATCGCACCATGATTGATCTGGGGCGTTCCATCCCGATCTATCGCGCCACGATTGACAAGATGCTGATCGGCGAACCGGATAGCCTGTTGATTGTGGAATTCCATGGGCAGGAAGATGGCCCGCTGCTGCGGGATTTGGCGCGGCTTGATGAAATGATGGCGGATCTGGGCCATCCCGGCCAGGTGGTGCGCGCGACCGATGCGGGGTTTCAGGCCGCGATTGCAGAAGTGCGCGAAGCTGGCCTGAATATCATGATGTCCATGAAGGGAGACGGGAAGCCGGTTTCCTTCATTGAGGATTGTGCGGTCGGTTTGGATGATCTGGCCGATTACACCGAAAGGCTGAATGATGTTTTCGCCAAGCATGGCACCAAGGGCACCTGGTATGCGCATGCTTCTGTCGGCTGCCTGCATGTGCGGCCTGTGTTGAACATGAAGGATGGCGCAGATGTTGCGAAAATGCGCGCCATTGCCGAGGAATGCTTCGCGCTGGTGCGCGAGTATAAGGGCAGCCATTCCGGCGAACATGGTGATGGCATTGTACGGTCTGAATTCCATCGGCCGATGTTTGGGGATAGGATTGTCACCGCTTTTGAGGAAGTGAAGGACGCGTTTGACCCGCGCGGTTTGCTCAACCCCAATCGCATCACGCGCCCGCCGCGAATGGATGATCGTTCGCTGTTTCGCTACGGGCCGGGTTACGCCGCCGATGCGGCGATAACGCCGGCGCTGGACTGGTCTGATTATCCCGGCCCGCTTGGCGGTCTGCTGAGTGCGGTTGAGATGTGCAACAACAACGGCACCTGCCGGAAGTTTGATGCCAATGTCATGTGCCCATCCTATCGCGCCACGCGCGATGAGGCGCATTTGACTCGCGGGCGGGCGAATACGTTGCGCTTGGCGCTCACGGGTCAATTAGGCCCGGATGCGCTGGCGGGGGATGAAGTCGCCGCCGCCATGGCGCTGTGTGTTTCCTGCAAGGGCTGCAAGCGCGAATGCCCAACCGGCGTGGACATGGCGCGCATGAAGATCGAGGCTTTGGCCGCGCGCGCCAAGCGCCATGGTGTGCCCTTGCGCGAACGCCTGATTGCGCGCCTGCCGCGCATTGCGCGTTTTGCTTCCATGGCGCCCATTCTGTTCAATCTGCGCGATATGGTTCCAGGCCTGCCGGCGCTGACGCAAAGCATGCTGGGCTTGGCGGCAGAGCGGCCTTTGCCGCGCTTTCGCGGTGATGCCTTTCATGATTGGGAAGTCCGCGCACCCGATGGCAGGGCAGACGAGGTGATCCTGCTGCCCGATGCCTTCAACCGCTATTTTGAACCAGAAAATCTGCGCGCCGCGATCCGTGTTTTGCGTGCCGCTGGTTATGACCCCGCCGTGGCGCGGCCACCGCGCGGTATGCGCCCCTTGGATGAAGGCCGCACGCTACTCGCCGCCGGTATGGTGGATGAAGCACGTGCCGAAGCGCGGCGTGTGATGGCTGCGCTGAAGCCCTTTGCATCACCAGTGGTCGGCATTGAACCTTCATCGCTGACGACATTGCGCGATGAATTCCTGGTGCTGCTGCCGGGAGAGGAAAGCCGCGCCTTGGGCGCGCGTGCCCTGCTGCTGAGTGAATTGCTGGAACGCGACAAGCCCGCGCTGGCCTTCAAGTCTCTGCAAGCCACGGTGCATATCCATGGCCATTGCCACCAAAAAGCTTTCGGCGCCTTCCCGGCCGCGGTGGCGCTGCTGAAGCGCATCCCGGGCGTTACGGTGAAGCCCATCACATCTTCCTGCTGCGGCATGGCGGGGGCGTTTGGCTATCAGGCGGAAAGCTTGGACGCATCGAAGGCGATGGCAGAACTCTCACTCCTGCCGGCGGTGCGTGCCGCGGGGGCAGAGGATTTCATCATCGCCGATGGCACATCTTGCCGGCATCAGATTGGTGATCTTGGCGGGCGAGAGGCGATTCATTCCGTGCGGCTGCTGGACCGTGCCTTGTCATGAACGATGCCGAAGCCATTCTCGCCTTCTGGTATGCCGAAGGGCGCGACACCTATCGCCCGATCTGGTTCCAAAAGAACGACGCCTTCGATGCCGAAATCCGCGACCGTTTCGGCGCGTTGATCCGCCCGGCGCGGGAAGGAGTGTTTGATTTCTGGGCGGTATCACCGGAAGGCGCACTCGCACTGCTGATCCTGCTGGATCAATTCCCGCGGAATGTCTTGCGCGGTAGCGCTGAAGCCTTCGCGAGTGATGCGCATGCCCGCGCCATTGCGCGCACGGTCGTGCTGGAAAAGCGCTTTGACCTGAAGCTTGGTCCTTACGAAAAGCCTTTTGTCTATCTGCCTTTTGAACATAGTGAGGCGATGGCTGATCAGGATTTGTCTGTCGCGCTATTCGAAGGCTTGCGTGATATCCCTCATCATGCACGGGAAAATGGCGCGATTGACTATGCTTGGCGGCATCGCGTTGTGATCCAGGATTTCGGGCGCTTTCCCCATCGCAATGCAGCACTTGGGCGCGAATCTACGCCAGCGGAAAAGGCATGGCTTGATGCGGGGGGTGGCTTTTGAAGCCCGCGCGTCCTGCTTTTGCCGGTGATATCATGGCAAGCCTGCATGAGGCCTTTCGCCTGCTGGCTGATGCCGTGCCGAATCGGCGCAGCCCCTTCCACACACCAACCATCGCCAGCCTGGATGATACGGGCGCGCCCAGTCTACGCACGGTGGTTTTGCGCGGCTTTGACGCAGAAGCGCGAACGCTGCGCTTTCATACCGATAGGCGCAGCGACAAGGCGCGCGGCATAGCGCGTGATCCGCGCGTCATGATGCATTTCTATGACGCTGCCTTGCATATCCAGTTGCGTGTGGCTGGCCGCGCGGTGCTTCATTTGGAAGATGCGGTGGCGGATGCCGCCTGGGCCGCCAGCCGCGCTAGCAGCCGCATGTGCTATGCCGCCCCCGATGCCTCTGGCGCCATTGTGCCCATACCGCCCGCCGCGCCGAAGGATAGCGACATTGGTCGCCCGCATTTCGCCGCGGTGGTGATTGGTTTTCACCGGCTGGAATGGCTTTGGTTGGCCGCTGCCGGGCATCAACGCGCGCGCTTTTCCTGGGATCAAGCGGGCCAGCTTTCAGCCGATTGGATCGCGCCATGAACATCGAAGCCATTACCGCCGCCATGCTGCGGATCGCCGCCGAAAGGGGGCCTGAAAAAAGCATGTGCCCAACCGATGTGGCGCGCGCTGTTTCCACCGAGAATTGGCGCCCCTTGCTGGGTGCGGTGCGGCAGGTAGCGGCAGAACTTGCGCGCCAGGGCAAGATTGAGATCCTGCGCAAGGGCAAACCCATCAACCCCGATGACATGCGCGGTGTCATTCGCTTGAGGGCCACATCATGATCTCTGCGCTTTTCTCCCGTGGTGCGGCTGGTATTCCGGCCCCCGCGCCGCTCGATTTCGCTTCACTGCAATTGCCGGCTTCGCCCAATACCTGCCTGCTGACGCCGAGTGTCGCACCTGGTCAGGGGCATTTGCAGCGCGACCCGCTGCCCGCTTCACCGGAAGCGGTGATGGCCGCGCTTGATCGCGTGGCGGCGGGGATGCAGCGCACCTATCAGCTTGCGCGTTTTCCGGCGCGCAACCAGGCGCAATGGGTGGTGCGCAGCGCGCTCATGAATTACCCGGACATTGTGGTGGCGGAAGCCGCACCGGTTGAAGGTGGCACGGGGCTTTGGCTCTATTCACGCAGCCTGATTGGCTATTCTGATCTTGGGGTCAATCGCGCACGCGTGTTGGCTTGGCTTGAAGCGCTGGAAGCTGCGCTGCGCGCCGGTTAGAGGCAACCGATGCGCTGGATTGTCACCTTCATCGCCGAAGCCTGGGCACTGACGTTACCTTATTGGCGGAGTGAGGAGCGCTGGCGCGCACGCCTCCTACTGGCGGTGGTGATTGCGCTTAATCTGTCATTGGTCGGCATGACGGTGCTGCTCACTTTCTGGCAACGCGCCTTCTACAATACGCTTGAGACCAAGGATTGGGATGGTTTCATCGCATTGTTGTTCACCTGGCATCGCACAGAAGCGGAAGGATTATTGCCGGGCTTCGTGCTGGTGGCAGCACTCTACATCCTGATCGCTGTCTATCAGCTTTATTTGCGCCAAGCCTTGCAAATGCGCTGGCGGCGCTGGCTGACAGATGTCTATCTCGCGCAATGGCTGGCGGATCGCGCCTATTACCGAATGGCACTGACTGATCCTGGCACGGATAATCCGGACCAGAGGATTGCCGATGATGTAAGGCTTTTTGTTGAGGATATGCTCTCGCTCGGCATTGGCCTCATGAATTCCATTGTCACCCTTGGGTCATTTGTTTTGGTGCTTTGGTCACTTTCGGGCGCGATCAACGTTTTGGGTATTGAGATCCCAGGCTACATGGTTTGGGTTGCGCTTATCTATGCGCTGCTGGGCACCTGGCTTGCGCATCTCATTGGTCGGCCTTTGATTGCGCTCAATTTTTCGCTGCAAAGGCTTGAAGCGGATTTCCGCTATGCGCTGGTGCGACTGCGCGAAAATACCGAAGGCATCGCGCTTTATGGCGGGGAGGCAGATGAGAAGCGCGGCCTGACCGAGCGTTTCGGCAAACTGCTGGTGAATTGGTGGGACATCATGCGCGCCACCAAGCGCCTGACCTTTTTTACCGCAGGCTATGCGCAGGTGGCCTCCATCTTCCCGATTGTGGTTGCCGCACCGGCCTATTTCGCCGGACGCATGCCGCTTGGTGGCCTGATCCAAACCAGCAGCGCCTTTGGCCAGGTGCAGGGCTCACTTTCATGGTTCGTGGATAATTACGCTAAACTCACGGAATGGCGCGCAACCGTGCAGCGCCTGACAGGATTCACGCAAGCAGTGACCAAGGCGCAGGAAGCCGGCAGCGGACCGGTCACGGGGCAAGGTCAGGCGGGGCAGCTTGAAATCCGTGATATGACACTCGGCTTGCCTGATGGGCGCGTGCTGTTGACCGATGCAGCGCTAACTATTGCGCCCGGTGAGGCCGTGCTGATCAACGGCCCGTCCGGTTCAGGCAAATCCACGCTGTTCCGCGCCATGGCTGGTATTTGGCCCTTCGGTGGCGGCAGGGTCAGCCTGCCTGACGGCGCGCGCATCCTGTTCCTGCCGCAACGGCCATACTTGCCGCTTGGGACATTGAAGCGTGCGGTTTGCTATCCGGAAAACGAAGCTGATTTCAGCGATGCCGATGTGATCGCCGCCCTGAGCCAGGCCGGGCTTCACCATCTTGCGCCACGCCTTGCGGATTCCGATAGCTGGGGCCAAAGACTTTCCGGGGGTGAACAGCAACGGCTTTCCTTTGCGCGCGCTTTTTTGCAAAGCCCCGATTGGTTGTTTCTGGATGAGGCAACCGCAAGTCTTGACCCCGTGGCGGAGGAGGATTTGTACGAAAAATTGAAGCGCGCGCTGCCGGGCCTGACCATGATTTCCATCGCCCATAGGCCCGCAGTGGCGCAATTCCACGACAGGGTACTCACGGTGGAACAGGGCAGGCTGGTGGAAAAAGACAAGGCCTGATTTTTGCTGGTCAGGCCTGGAAAGCTTCAGTTGCGCGCTCGCATCCGCCGCGCCAGGGCTTCGCCAATCATGACGCAGGTGAAATGCAGATTGGCGCGGCAATCGGAGGGCATGATGGAAGCATCCGCAACACGCAGCCCTTCCACGCCACGCACCTTCAAATCCGGGTCCACCACGCCGCGCGGGTCTTCATGGGCAGTCATACGACAAGTGCCGGCAGCGTGCTGAATATCTCCGGCCTGTTCCAGCATCAGCGCATCCAGCGCATCATCGGAAAGCGCAGCCGCTTCCGTCATGGAAAGCGCCGTTTCACCGAAGGTGATGGCATCTGCAATCTCGGCAATCGGTGCAAGCGCGCATAGCTTAGCAAGCCGCCGCACGCCATCACGCATCCGAAGCCGATCCGCCGGATGATCCAGCATGTTTTCTTCCACCACCGGCTGCGCGTCAGGATCGGCAGAGGTCAGTCGCACTTCGCCACGTGACAGCGCATCATAAAGCGCCACGCCGATCCCACCATTGGGCGCGACACTGCCTTCGGCCAAGCCACGATGATTATAGGCGATGATGATCATGTCACGCTCACCCCCGCCGCCGAGCTTACTGCTATAGGTCAGGCAGCAATTGGTATGGCGCGCATCGGCACCTTCCGCGCGAAAGCCAGGCTTCAAGGCAAGGCTGGCGCGCAGGATCGGGTGATCCATGAAATGCTGACCAACAGCGGGCGCATCTTGCGTGACCGAAATGCCAAGTGCGCTGAGCGCCGCTGCATCCCCAATGCCGCTCCGCATCAAAATGCAGGGGCTATGGATGGCGCCGGCGCAAAGCACGACCTCTCGCGCGCGGATATCCTCAAAGGCGCCAGTGCCGAAGCGCACCCGCACACCAGCAGCGCGACGCCCTTCGAAGATAACGCGATCCACCAGCGCATCGCCACGAATGGTCAGGTTCGCGCGCCCGCGTGCCGGTTCCAGATAGCCATCATTGGTGGTCACGCGCTTGCCATGCCGCAGATTGATCGGGTTGCAGGAAAGCCCTTCACCATCCGGCGCATTCAGATCAGGCTTGACGGGATAGCCCGCCATGCGTGCGGCATCGCGCAGCGCGCCATCAACCGCGCCCCAGTTTTCTTCCGGCATGCGCCAGACAGGAATGGGGCCGCCCTGGCGTTTGCCCGGTACGCCGTAATTCGCATCATCTTCGATGGCATCGAAAAGCGGCATGACATCGGCCGCCGACCAGCCCTCACACCCTGCTTCCGCCCAGGCATCGAAGGCGGCTGGCACACCGCGAATGGCGATCTGCGCATTGACCGTGGAAGAACCGCCAAGTGCCTTGCCGCGCCAGTAGAATTTCGGTGCCTGCATGCGCGTGCGGCGTGTCATCAGCCCGGGCCATTGCCAGGCGGCTTGGTGCTTCGGGTCATGCATGAAGGGCACGATATTCGGGCTGCGCAATTCGGGCGGTGCTTCCGCCGTACGCCAATCGCGCCCCGCTTCCAGTAGCAACACGCGCCGATCAGAATCCTCAGAAAGCCGCGCTGCCAAAGCTGCGCCGGCAGAGCCCGCGCCCACCACAATCACATCATACATGCGGAACCCTCGACCGGATCAGATAGCCAGTGAAGCAGGCCAGGCGCCCGGCGCCAAGCTTTATGGCGTGTTCAGAAAATCCCGAATGGCGCTGATCTGATCCTGCGCCATCAGTGCCGGCGCATGGCCGGCATCGGCAATTTCAATCAGGCGTGTTCCGGGTTTGCACGCCATTTCCGCCGCGACATCGGCAGGCAGGATATCGCTGGTGACACCGCGCAGGATCAGCACCGGAATGGAAATGGCAGTCCAGATAGGCGTTAGGTCAATATCCGCAATTTCATCCGCACTGAAGGCCTTGATGATGGTGGGATCATAATGCAGCCTTAGCACGCCTTCCGCATCTCGCCGGGCAGAGGTTTCAGCCAAATGCCGCCATTCCGCATCGCTCAGCCTGCCAAAGGGCGCATGCACGTCGCGCAAATAGCTCTCCAGCGCTGCGATATCGGCAAAGGCAGGCGGGGAGCGATTGATATAAATGCGAATACGCTCCAGCGCAGTGGCAGGTATGACGGCACCAATATCATTCAGTACCAGGCGGCGGATGGCATTGCCCGGTGTGGCCGCAATGCCCATACCGCAAATGCCGCCCAAGGATGTGCCCACCCAATCCACCGGCCCATCCATCCGCGCCAGTAAATGCGCCAAAGCCTGGGAATAGATTGGTGGCTGATAGAGCGCGGGATTGGGCAGCCAATCGGATGCGCCACGCCCTGGCAAATCCGGGCAAAACACGCGCCGACCGGAAGCGGCAAGCGCGGCGGCGAGGGCATCAAAATCCCGCCCGCTTCGCGTCAACCCATGCACGCAAATCACGGGCGCGCCATCAAGCGGCCCCCATTCCAACCAACGCAGCGTGAAGAAACCCGCAGGCGATAGCCAGCGCAAAGCGCCGGCACGGGCACCCGCGGGCAGCGTCATCACAAAATACCTTTTTCCTTAAGTGCGGCGATATCAGCAGCACTCATCTTCAGCACATCGCTCAGCACGGCATTGGTGTGTTCACCCAAGACCGGCGGCGCGCTGCGATAGCTTGGCGGGGTCGCCGAAAGCTTCACGGGATTGGCGATCACCTTCACCGTCTCACCACTGCCATGCGCCATTTCCACCACCATTTCCCGCGCCTGCACATGGGGATCGGCGAAAACCTGTTCCAGCGTATTGATGGGGCCACACCCGATCTTGAGCGCTTCCAGCGCATCAATCCATTCCGCCGTGGTTTTGGATTTCATCACGGGTGTCAGCGTATCCGTCACCAATTGGCGATTCTGCACGCGGATGGGATTTGTCGCGAAGCGCGGATCGGAAAGCAAAGCTTCCTGGCCGAAAGCCTTGCAGAAACGCTCAAAAGTCGGGTCATTGCCAACTGCCAGGATGATATAGCCATCCTTGGTCGGGAATTCCTGATAGGGCGCGATATTCGGGTGCTGATTGCCAAGCCTCGGCGGGTTTTCGCCTGTCGCCAGATAATTCATGCCCTGATTGGCGAGCCAAGCCACATGCGTGTCCAGCATGCCGATATCAATCTGCTGGCCCTGCCCCGTGTTGTTGCGATGGTTCACGGCGGCCAGAATGCCGATGCAGCCATAAAGCCCCGCGAAAAGATCAGCGACCGGCACGCCAACCTTTTGCGGTGAGCCATTGGGTTCGCCGGTCAGCGACATCACGCCCCCCATGGCCTGGATCAGCGCATCATAACCAGGGCGCGGCGCGTAAGGCCCAGTCTGGCCAAAGCCGGTGATGGAACAATAGATCAGGCGCGGATGGGTCTTGGCCAATTGCTCATAGCCCAGGCCGTATTTCGCCAAGGCCCCGACCTTGAAGTTTTCCACCAGGATATCGCAATGTTCCAGCAGCTTCAGGATAATCGCTTGGCCCTCGGGCTTGGCGATATCCAGGGTGACGGATTTCTTGTTGCGATTGACGCCGACGAAATACGCGCTTTCCTTCGTATTCGGCACGAAGGGCGGCGCGAAGCCGCGCGTATCATCACCCGCTTCCGGGCGTTCAATCTTGATCACTTCCGCGCCCAAATCGCCCAGCATCTGCGTGCAGGTGGGGCCGGCCAGAACGCGTGTCAGATCAAGCACACGCAAACCAGAAAGGGGACCAATGGGGGAGGTCATGACACTCTTCCTCTCAGTAACTTTAGGCCGCGCCTTCAGGCGCCCTTCTTCACGCTCCGCACCGCTGATGCCAGCGCCGCGACCTGATCCAGCACCTTCTGCGCCGTGCCAGGCTTGGCGCGGCCTTCTGCGTCCAGATCGGCAGCAAGCACATCAATCAACGCTGAAGCCACCACAGCGCCATCGGCAATCCGCGCGGCCTCAGCCGCCTGTTCCGGTGTGCGCACGCCAAAGCCAATCGCGATTGGCAGCTTGGTGTGTTTGCGGATGCGCGGAATGGCGTCCGCCAATTCGGCGCCGGTGGCGCTGCGCGTGCCGGTGATGCCGGTGATGGCAACGTAATAGATGAAGCCTGATGTCGCGGCCAAAACCTTGGGCAGCCGCGCTTCATCCGTGGTCGGCGCGATCAGGCGGATCATGTCAAGCCCGGCAGCGCGCGCTTGCGGTTCGATCTCATCCGCTTCTTCGGGTGGCACATCCACAATGATCAGGCCATCCACGCCCGCCGCTGCCGCATCGGCGCAGAAATTGGCGCCATAGGACAGGATGGGATTGTAATAGCCCATCAGGATGATCGGCGTGGCCGCATCTTCCGCACGAAATTCACGCACCATTTGCAGCGTGCCGGCAAGCGTCGCCCCCGCCTTCAGCCCGCGCTGACCGGCACGCTGAACGGTTGGGCCATCGGCCATGGGGTCAGTGAAGGGGCAGCCAATTTCAATCAAATCCGCGCCCGCGCCAGGAAAGCCCCGCAGGATTTCCATGGAGGTCGCACGGTCCGGATCGAAAGCTTCCAGAAAGGGGATAAGCGCGCCGCGCCCTTCGGCGTGAAGGGAAGCGAAGCGCGCGGCGATGCGTGACGTTTGGATCATGACACTCACATCGAAACGCCAAGGGCGCGCGCCACGGTGAAGATATCCTTATCCCCGCGTCCGCACATATTCATGATGATCAGCTTATCCTTCGCCATCGTCGGCGCGACCTTGATCACATGCGCCAGCGCATGCGCCGGTTCCAAGGCGGGGATGATGCCTTCCATGCGCGAACAAAGCTGGAAGGCGGACAGTGCCTCATCATCCGTCGCACTCATGTATTCCACGCGCTTGATGTCATGCAGCCAGGCATGTTCCGGGCCAACGCCGGGATAATCCAGGCCGGCGCTGATCGAATGCGCTTCCAGAATTTGGCCGAATTCATCCTGCAGCAGATAGGTGCGATTGCCATGCAGCACACCGGGGCGACCCTTCGTGAGCGACGCCGCGTGTTCTTCCGTATCCACGCCCTTGCCCGCGGCTTCCACGCCATGCATCGCAACGCTGGCATCATCCAGGAAGGGGTAGAATAGCCCCATGGCATTGGAACCGCCGCCAATCGCCGCGACCAGCAAATCCGGCAAGCGCCCTTCGGCGGCCAGCATTTGTTCGCGCGCTTCCGTGCCAATGACGGATTGGAAATCCCGCACCATCATCGGGAAGGGGTGCGGGCCAGCAACCGTGCCGATGCAGTAATAGGTATCACGCACATTGGCGACCCAATCGCGCAGCCCTTCATTCATCGCATCCTTCAGCGTGGCAGCGCCCGAGGTCACGGGCACAACCTCTGCCCCCAGCAACTTCATGCGAAACACGTTTGGCTGCTGGCGTTCCACATCGGTGGCACCCATGAACACCGTGCAAGGCAGGTCGAACAGCGCGCAGGCGGTTGCGGTGGCAACGCCATGCTGCCCGGCGCCGGTTTCCGCGATGATGCGCGTTTTGCCCATGCGCTTCGCCAGCATGATCTGCCCCAGCACGGCATTGATCTTATGCGCGCCGGTATGGTTCAGCTCATCGCGCTTGAAATACACCTTTGCGCCGCCGAGCTTCTGCGTCAGGCGTTCGGCGAACCAAAGCGGGCTCGGCCGCCCCACATAATGGGTCAGCAGCCGGCGCCATTCATTCATGAAGGCGGGGTCGCGCTTCGCTTCCTCATAGGCCTTTTCGACCTCAAGGATCAGCGGCATCAGGGTTTCGGCGACGAAACGCCCGCCATAAGGGCCAAAGCGGCCGCGGGCATCAGGCCCCTGGCGGAAGGAATTGGGCAGCGGCTTGTTCAAGGCAGTCTCTCAAATTGCTGGTTTACCTGCCTTAGAGCATGTCCACTCCCGAAGCGCCAGATTATGCAGGCTGGACATGCCCTAGACCATTGTTGGGTCGCATTTTCCGAGTCGCCAAGTGATGCCACTTGGCTTGAAAATGCTCCAGCCAGAACCCGCCGGGGTCAAACCCGGTGGGCGAGGGGCGGGCTATTCCAGCCGCGCCGCCTCATCAAAGGAAAGCCGAGGGCTGCGCGGGAACAGGCCAGCGGGGTCGCCATAGCCCAGATTGACCAGGAAATTGGACTTCCAGCCGGTGCCAAACAGGAACAGCTCATCCACCTTGGTATTGTCAAAGCCGCTCATGGCGCCGACATCAAGGCCCACCGCGCGCGCCGCCAGCATCAGATAGGCACCTTGCAAGGACCCATTCCGAAACGCGGTCTTTTCCGCGAACTCGGGACTTGAGGTGAACCAGGGCTTGGCATCCGCATGCGGGAACAACTGGCCGAGCTTGTCGTAGAAATAGCTGTCGTAGCAGACAATCGCCGTGACCGGTGCGGTCATGGTTTTCTCCGTATTGCCGGCGGAAAGCGCTTCCTTCAGCTTCGCCTTGCCTTCTGCCGTACGCACAAAAACAAAGCGCGCCGGTGAGGAATTGGCCGAGGTCGGGCCCCATTTCAGCAGATCATAAAGCTCATGCAGCTTGGCATCCG
>JBIKXA010000074.1:0-16480 GCA_044356015.1 Roseomonas sp. | reverse complement strand
CCTGGCGTATCCTTTGGGATCAGAAGCGCGGAAACGCCGCCCGGCCCATCGCCCCCCGTGCGCAGCATGGTCAAGTATAGATCAGACGCGCCAGCGCCTGAGATGAATTGCTTGGTGCCATTCAGCAGATAGCCCTGATTATCGCGCACAGCACGGCCTTTGAGCGCTGCCGCATCACTGCCGGAACCGGGTTCCGTCAGGCAATAAGAAGCAATCGCTTCCATGCTGATCAGCTTCGGCAACCAGGTGCTGCGCTGTGCATCATTGCCGAAGCGGTCAATCATCCAGGCGACCATATTATGGATGGACATGAAGGCGCTGATGGTCGGGCAACCAGTGGCAAGGGCTTCAAACACCACCGCGGCATCAAGCCGCGTGAGGCCCGCGCCGCCTGAGTCTTCGCGCACATAAAGTGCGGCCATGCCAAGCGTTGCCGCTTCGCGCATTTCCGCCACCGGGAAATGCTGATCCTTGTCCCATTGAAGGGCCTTTGGGGCCAGCACATCGCGCGCGAAATCCCGTGCGACGGATTGCAGCGCGCGGGTTTCTTCCGGCAGGTCGAAGGCAATAGCATTCATGCTGAGATTCCCTTGGCGATATCGGCCATGCGTGCGCGTGTCGCAGCCAAATTGCGCGCCTTCACATGGCCAAAGCCCTTGATGCCGGCAGCGGCTTCCGCCCAATCGCAAATCGCGCCATGGGTTTCGGGAGAAAGCCTGGGCAGCAGCGCTTCAAGCCCCGCGCGATATTCACCCGGCAGCGCGCGTTCTTCGCGCCTTTCCGTGGTGCGCGCGAAAGGATCAAGCCAGGTGCCGCGCAGGATTTTGCCGTGGCGCAACCAGCCCATGGCGCGCAGCATACCGGGGCCGAAAGCGCGCTTTTCCGGCAGGCCAGTTTCCGGATTGGCTTTGGACAGCAAGGGCGGCGCCAGATGCACCTCAATCCTTTGCGTCCCGGCAAAACCGCGCGTCAGGCTTTCGCGCCATTCCGGCAGGCTATGCAGTCGCGCGACCTCATATTCATCCTTATAGGCCATCAGGCGATAAAACTGCCGCGCCACGGCGCGTGAGAGCCTTTCTTCGCCAGGCAACGCAGCCGCTTCCGCAGCGCGGATGCGCGCGACAAAATCCTGATAGCGCCGCGCGTAACGTGACGATTGATGGGCCTTCAAATCCTCAGTGAAGCGCGCGATCATCTCATCCAAGGTTTCCGGACCGCGCGGGGCTTCCGGCGCCTCAGTCGCGGTGATGCGGCCAAGTGCGAAGGCGCCCTTGTTGCGCTCCACCGCCGCGCCATTCAATTCGATGGCGCGCAGGATTGCCTCGGCGGAAAGCGGCACCAGCCCGCGCTGCCAGGCAAAACCCAGCATGAAGGGATTGAGGTAGATCGCATCACCCAAATCACGCTCAACCCGCGACAGCGCCGGGATGATCAGCGCATCATGGCAGGCGGCGCGCAGGCTTTGCAGCATGGCGCTGTTATCGTAGCGGGTTTCAGTATCCTTGACGAATTGCGCGGTGGGGGACAGATCGGCATTCACAATCGCCGTGCTGCGGGCGGGGCCGAGCAAGGGCCGCGCGGTGCGCCCATGCGCCACCACCATATCAGCGGCGAGCAGCAAATCCGCCTCCCCAGCCGCGATGCGCGCGCCCGATAATTGATCCGCCGCCCCGCCCACCGGGCCGATACGGAGCTGCGCATAAACCCCGCCACCCTTTTGCGCGAGGCCCAGGAAATCCAAGGTGCGCACGGGCCGGCCTTCCAGATGCGCGGCCTGCGCGAGGATGGCCGCCATGGAAGAAACCCCCTGCCCGCCCACGCCGGCGATCAGCAGATTCCATGCCTCACCCTGAATGGCGGGCAGGCTTGGTTCGGGCGGCAAGGGCGGCAGGGTAATCGCGGCAGGGCGCGCCGGTTCAGCGCCGATCAGGCTGACGAAGGACGGACAAAAACCTTCAACGCAGGAAAAATCCTGATTGCAGGCAGATTGATCAATGCGGCGTTTCCGCCCGAAGGGCGTTTCAATCGGCTCCACCGCCAGGCAATTCGAAGCGCGCGAACAATCGCCGCAATCCTCACAAATGCGCGGATTGATCGCGATGCGGCGATTGGCACGCGGCGCCAAATCCCGCTTGCGCTTGCGCCGGCGTTCTGTCGCGCATTCCTGATCATAGATGATGGCCGTCACGCCCTTCACCGCGCGCAATTCCTTCTGCACGGCATCAAGCCGCGAGCGGTGATGAAAGCCAACGCTGGCCGGGATCAGCGGATGGCCGCGATGCCTGTCCGGATCGTCAGAGACAATCTCAATCCGTCCCACCCCTTCGCCATGCAATTGCGCGGCGATGTGGGGGACATCAATCTCGCCTTCCGGGGTTTGGCCTCCGGTCATGGCAACCGCGCTATTCACCAGAACCTTGAAGGTGATATTGGCCTTGGCCGCGACCGCGAAGCGCACGGAAAGGCTGCCGGAATGGGCATAGGTGCCATCGCCCATATTGGCGAAGATATGTTCCTGGCTGGTGAAATGTTCCTGCCCGATCCAGGCGGAGCCCTCTCCGCCCATTTGGCAGAAGAAATCCGTATCCCGATTCATGAAGCGCGCGAGGTAATGGCAGCCAATGCCGGCCAAGGCGCGACTGCCTTCCGGCACGCGGGTTGAGGTATTATGCGGGCAGCCCGGGCAGAAATAGGGATCGCGCCCATGCACCGGCGCCTGGTCGCCTTCCGCCAGCGCTTGCAGCGCCGCCATGCGCGCCAGCATGGCATTGGTGCGAAACGCCTGCGGCAGGCGGGCGAAAAGCGCTCGCAGAATGGCTGCTGAATCCAGCTCATTCAAATCAGACAGCAAAGGCCGCCCGGCTTCATCACGCTTGCCGGTAATGCGCGGGCGGCGATCCATGTGAAACAGCGCATCGCGCAACTGCCATTCCAGGAAGGGGCGGCGATCTTCGATCACCAGAATTTCTTCCAGCCCCTCGGCGAAGGCGCGGGCAGCATCGGCATCCAAAGGCCAGGCGAGGCCAACCTTCCAGATGCGCAAACCCTGGGCGCGGGCGAAATCTTCTGAAATGCCGGCTTCCGCCAAAGCCTGACGCAACACCGTGAATGCCTTGCCGCGCACCACAATGCCAAAGCGCGCATCCGGGCTATCCAGTACCATGCGGTCAATGCCATTGGTCCGCGCAAAGGCAATGGCGCGCGGCAATTTTACATGGCGCAGCCGTTCTTCCTGCAACATCGGCGTATCGGTGGCGCGGATATGCACGCCATCGGGCGGTGTTGCCATGCCTTGCGGTTCGCGCGTGGCGTAAAGTGCGGGGTCCAGCGTCACCGTCATGGTCGCATCCATGGTGTCGGCCACACACTTCATGCCAACCCAGGTGCCGGCGTAACGGCTGAGCGCAATGCCCTTCAGCCCATACTCCAAAACCTCCGCCACATCGGCAGGGTCCAGCATGGGGATTTCCAAATCCATGAAGGCATATTCGCAGCCTGACGTGATGGTGGAGGATTTGGACGAAGGATCATCCCCCGCCAGCGCCAGCACCCCACCAAGCGGCGCGCTGCCGGCGGAATTGGCGTGGCGCAGCACATCGCCGGAACGATCAACGCCCGGCCCCTTGCCATACCAAATGCCGAAAACACCATCCAACCGCGCGCCTGGCGTCAGATGCACCTGCTGCGAACCCCAAATGGCGGTGGCGCCCAAATCCTCATTCAACCCAGGCTGGAACACCACATCATGGGCGCGAAGCCTTTCCGCCTGCCGGGCCAATTCCCGGTCAAAAGCGCCGAGCGGAGAGCCACGATAGCCGGAAATGAAACCGCCGGTGCGAAAGCCCTCTGCCGCATCCATTTCCTGCCGCAGCATGGGCAGGCGCACCAGCGCATGCGTCCCTGTTAGCAGGACGGGGCCGGAGCGGGCTTCCCAGCGTTCTTCGAGTGTCGCTTCTGGACGGATGATGCTTCCCATGGGCACTATTGTGGCGATTGGTGGGACAAATGCCAATCACCAAATATAGGCTTCTGGGTGCGAACTCAGAATATATGGGCACCTAGCCCTGCTTCTTGGGCGGCCCGCGGCGCTGATCAACCCGCCCGCGCATTATCCGGCATCACGCAACACCGAATCAGCCGCTGATGTATCCTTCGAGCTGGCGAATGTGAAAGCTCTGATCCGAGATGATTTCCTTGACGAGATCACCAATCGAAAGCATGCCCACCACATGATCATTCTCGACGACCGGCAAATGCCGGATGCGCCGTTCCGTCATCAGGGTCATGCAGGCATCAACGCCCTCAGCCGGCGTCACCTGGATGACTTTGGGCGTCATGATCTCGGCAACGCGCGTTTCGTGGGAAGATTTGCCGAGCAGTATCACTTTGCGCGCATAATCGCGCTCAGAGAAAATACCGACCAGCCGCGCGCCATCAAGCACAATCAACGCGCCGATATCATGCTCGGCCATCAGTTCAAGGGCCGCATAAACCGTGGCATCCGGCGCAACCGAGATAACCCCTGCCATTTTCTGGTCCAATAGCTTGCGTGCAGTCTTCATCGTCGCCTCTCCCTAAAGAGATCGATGGGCCATCTGCCAGGGCCTACGAACGGGCTTTCTACGAGGCCCTTGTTATTCCCTATTCTGTAATTCCTTCAAGCTAGAGAAATCAAGCATTTTCTGACATACGGCATCATGCGGTGAAAATTATGGTATCTTCCTTGCATGACATGGTTGCGATATTGCCGCCTGCGAAAGCTGTAGCTTGTTGCGCTTTTGGCGGCGTAACCCTGCGCTGCACAAAAGGCCAAGGCATCAGGGTTACCTTCCCATACCCTGAACCAGAGTGCGGATAGCCCCGCGTCAATCGCGATGGCTTCAACTTGGCGCAGCAATGCGCGACCAATGCCACGCCGATGCGCTCGCGGTTGAACATAAAGACGGACAAGTTCAGCGCCGAGCAAATGCGCGCCTGGGGCTTTTCTGGCACGCATCATCATTTCGGCAAAGCCGATCAGCCCCGCGCCCTGTTACGCAAGCAGGAATTTTCGATGCGATTCAGCAAGGCGCTAGCGGAAGGCCTCAACGCCGTATTTGGCGAAAGCTTCAGCGGCTGGACGTGAGGTGTGAGGCATGACGTACCTCCCTCCGGTCATTCATCACCCATCGGCATGGCGTGGCGAATGCCGATCACCAAATGTAGATTAGTGGCCGGCCTCGGCCTGGTCGAAATGGGATTTGATGGTGTGGAAGATGCAAAGCACCCCGAAGCCAATCAGCCCGAAGCCGAAAATGCTCATGCCGATATCCTGCGCGGCGGCGGCAGCGAAAAGGCCAAGCAAGGCAAGCAGGCCATAAAGGCCAAGGAAGAAAACGCGGGCACCGGTCATGGCGGTGGGTCCTTTCCAGGTTGATCGTCGAACAGGATCCGGGAAGCAGCGCCTTCCAGATCATCATATTGGCGCGAACGCAGCGCCCAGAGGAAGCCAAGCAGGCCAAGCCCACCCAGCAAAAGCGAAACCGGCACCAGCAGGATCAGCGCTTCCATGTTAAGCCCTCCCCGCGCGCAAGGCATTGCCAATGACAATCAGCGAAGAGGATGCCATCACCAGCGCCGCGATCAGAGGATTGACCATGCCCGCAATCGCGGCGGGCACGGCAATTACATTATAGGTCAGCGAAAAGCCGATATTCTGCCGCGCCAGAAACTGCGCACGCCGCGCGATGCGAATGGCTTCCGGCAGCACCGCGAGGCCTTCGCGTTGCAAGACGATATCGGCGGTGGTTTGCGCAAGGTCTGTGGCGCCCGCTGGGCTGGCCGAGACATAAGCGGCGGCCAGCGCGGCGGCATCATTGATGCCATCGCCAACCATCAGCGGCTTCAGGCCAGCTTGCTTCAGGCTTTCGATGTGCGCTGCCTTGGCATGGGGATCAGCCCCCGCCCGCCACTCCGCAATGCCCGCAGCAATCGCCGCCGAGGCCACCGCGCCCGGACCATCGCCGGAGAGCAATTCAACCGAAAGCCCAAGGCGCTTCAGCGCCGCAACGGCTTCCGGCGCATCTTCCCGCAGCCGATCAGCGAAGCGGAAGATCACCGGCGTGGCATCAGCGCCGCGATAGACCAGCACCATGCCATCGGTAATGCCATCAAGGCCGCAAAAAGATGGCGAGCCGAGCCGCACCATGCCCGATTGCAAACCCTGCCCCGCGATCTCCACCGTATCCGGGGCAAGAGGCGCATCCGGGCAGGCGCGCAGCAGCGCTTTCGCCAAAGGGTGGCGCGATGCGCGCGCCATGCTGGCGGCGGCGCGCAGCACTTCCGGCGCCTGGCCTTCCGGGATCAACACCGGGCGGCCTTCCGTCAGCGTACCGGTCTTGTCCAGCACCGCGTGATCCGCACTGGCCAAACGTTCCAAAGCCGTTGCGGAGGCGACCAATACACCACGACGGAACAGCGCGCCGCTGGCCACCACCTGCACCGCCGGCACCGCAATCGCCAGGCCGCAAGGGCAGGTAATCAGCAGCACGCAAACCGCATTGACCAAGGCTTCCTGCCACACCACGCCAAATCCCACCCACCACAAAAGAAAAGTCGCGGCAGCGATGGCGTGTGCAATCGGCACATAATACCGCGCCGCGTGATCGGCGATGGAAACAAAGCGGCCCTTGGCCTGCTCGGCGGATTCCAAAAGCCGCGCCATGGCGGCGAGTGATCCATCACGTGCCGGCGCGGACACTTCCAGCGTGAAGGGTGCGCCCATGTTTATGGCACCCGCAGGCAGCGGCTGGGCTGCGCCGAAGCCGCGTGGCAGGCTCTCACCCGTTATTGCAGCCGTATCAAGCAAAGTTTCAACCAAGGCGCGGCCATCCAACCGCAAAGTCTCGCCCATGGCGATTTGTACACGCTGCCCGGCTTCCACCGCCACTGCCGGCACCAACTGAGCGGTACCATCGGGGGCCAGCAGCGTCACCATGCCATCTTGCAGCGCGAGCAATTCCGCCACCGCCTGCCGTGCCTTGCGCCGCGCCGCACGCTCAAGCACGCGGCCCGCGAGCAGAAGCGCCAGCAAGGCCGTTGCACCATCGAACCAGGTATAGGGGCCGTTGCGGAAGGTCTCGATCAGGCTCATGCCTGTCGTCGCCAGCACGCCGAGCGAGACCGCCATGTCCATATTCACGCGCCCTGCGCGCAAAGCAGCTGCGGCAGAACGGTAAAACGGCATGCCCGCGACAAGCACCGTCGGCAGGGCGATCAGCGCTGCCAGCCAATGCATCAATTCGCGCGTATGGGCGCCCATATCGTCGCCAACCCAGACGGCGATGGAAACCAGCATGACATTCATCGCGCCAAAGGCAGCAATGCCCAAAGCGCGGATCAGCGCGCGGCCTTCGGCATCCTCGGTGGCGCGCAAACAGGCCGGCGTATAGGGCGCAAGCCGAAACCCAAGACGCGACAGCAGCGCCATCAATTCATTGCCGCGCGCCGCGGCACCGCGCCAACGCAAATCAAGCCGGCGGGTGGAGAAGGAAACCCGCGCCTTCATCACATCGGGTTCTGCCGCCAAAGCCTGTTCCACCAACCACACACAAGCACCACAAGTGAGGCCCGAGATCATGAGATCGAGCGATTTCACGCCATCGGCTTCTTCGTGGATCAATGGCAGCGTATCAAACGCCGGCGGCGCGGCCTCAGGACGCAGCGCACCATCGGCGGTTTCGCGGCGGCGATAAAATGCATCAAGCCCAAGGCCGCGCACCAGGCCATAGGCGGCCTCACACCCCGTGCAGCAAAAACGCCCCTGGCCGGGCGCCAGCGCCGCGCCGCAATGGGCGCAAGCGGCAGCGCTTTGCGGCGCTTCGGCGATCAGGGGGCGTTGCAGATCAGTCATGGCAGAATGAAGCGCTTGCGCAAGTCAAAAGCCGTGCCGGCTTCATCGAAAAACGTAAGCCGCGCTTCCCATTGTCCGGCGCGCAAGGGATCCAGCCGCGCGGCAAAACGGCCATGCCCGGTGGCGCTGAAGCCAAGCGGTATTTCCACCCCTTCCAGCGGGCGCAGCATGACGCCTTCAACACGGCCATGGAGTGGTTGTTGCGCAGCATCCAGCATCACCAGGCGCAGCATGTTGGCTTCAAGTGAAATCTCACCGCGCCAGCCCAAAGCATCCTGCCGCGCGGCTTCCGCCAATACCTGATCATAGCCACGGCCACGTTCATAGGCGCGCGGCACAGTGACACCCGTGAAGGTGGAAAGCGCGAACCAGACAAACAAGGCATTGACCGCCACCACCAACCCCATGCCGCCCACGAATACCCAAGGGATCCAGCGCCCGCGCTTCGGATCATGATCGCGTTGCATGGTCATGCTCATGGTTTCGGCCCCAGAAAGACGCTGGTTTGGCTGGTGGCGGGGCGGCCCGCAGCATCCAAAAGGCGGAAGGTGATGGGCGTTGATTCCTGTAGCCTCACTCCGCCAGGGGCCGCGACGAAAACGCGATACTGCGTAATGCCATCGGCGCGGCGTGAGAGCGTGTAGCGCCCTTCGCCTGCGGCTTCCACATCCTGCACGGTCAGGCGCAAACCCGCAGGCGCTTCCAGCGTGAGCGTGAGCGGCGCCTCATCATGCGTCTTGTTCACGATCTTGATGGTATAGGCGTTGCGGATGCCGCCATCTGAAAGCCGCACAAAAAGCGGCGCGCGATCACGCAGCACCGTGACATCCAGTGTGGAGCGCATCAGGAAAGCGCCCAACATCACCAGCGCCACCAGGGTCAGCGCGCTGGCATACATGATGGTGCGCGGGCGGATGAAGCGCGGCACACGGCGCGCGGCCATGCCGGCCCGCTGACGTTCGGGCCCGGGCGGCAGCGCCGCCGCAGCCGCCGCGCTGGCTGAGAGATTCTTGAGCGTTTCAAATGCAACCAAGCCCTTGGGGCGCCCAAGCTTACCCATGACGGAATCACAGGCGTCAATGCAAAGCCCGCAGCCAATGCATTCAAGCTGCTGCCCATCGCGGATATCAATCCCGGTTGGGCAGACATGGACGCAGGCCGCGCAATCCACGCAATCGCCAACCCCATCCGCCTTGGCCTTGCCACGCGGCTCACCGCGCCAATCGCGATAGGTCACAACCAGCGAGTTTTCATCCAGCATCGCCGCCTGAAAGCGCGGCCAGGGGCACATATAGACACAGACCTGTTCGCGCGCCCAACCCGCAAGCAGATAGGTAAAGCCCGCAAATAAGGCGAAGAAGAAATAGACCGTGACGCCAGCCTCACCGGTGAAGAATTGCCGCGTGATGGTTGGCGCATCATTGAAATACATGATCCAGGCACCGCCCGTGGCGGCGGCAATGAACAACCAGGCACCATGCTTCGCAGCCTTGCGCGCCCAATAGGCGCCATTGCGCGGGCCGGCATCCAGCTTCATCCGCGCATTGCGATCCCCTTCGATCCAACGTTCCACAAACATGAAAAGATCGGTCCAGACGGTTTGCGGGCAGGTGAAACCGCACCACAACCGACCAAACAGGGAAGAGACCGCAAAAAGCGCAAAAGCGCCCAGGATCAATGCGCCGGTCAGGAAATAGATTTCCTGCGGCCAAATCTCGATCCAGAAGAAGAACAGCCGCGCATTGGTCATATCCACCAGCACGGCCTGATCCGGCACACCCGGACCACGATCCCAGCGCAGCCAGGGCACAAGATAGTACAGCGCCAGGCACAGGATCAGCACCGCCCATTTCATGCTGCGGACCTTGCCGAAGACCGCCTTCGGATAGACACGCTGACGATCAGCATAAAGCGAAGGCGGGGCGTCTTGCGCTGCCACGGCCTCAGGCTTCAGCTTCTCGGGGGATTTGATCTCGCCCATGGGGATTGACCACGCTTTTCCTATTCACCGCCGCCAAGACTATGCACATAGACCGTCAGCATATTGATGATGGCGGGATCAAGCCGCTTGCCCCAGCTTGGCATCACTCCTGCACGCGCATTGGCAATGCTGTGCACAATGGAAGCCTTGTCGCCGCCATAGAGCCATACCTGATCGGTCAGGCGGGGCGCGCCAACATCGCGATTACCTTCGCCCTTCTCGCCATGGCAGGAAGCGCAATTCTCGGCATAGAGTTCGCCGCCCCGTGTGGCCGCGGCCTGATCGGTCGCGCGACTGGTGAAGGACAGCACATGTTCCGCCACATCATTGACCTGCGGGCGCGTCAGCAGGCCATCTGTCAGGAAGCGCGGCATCATGCTTTGGCGCTGATCATCGCTTTCATTGGCGCGAATGCCATGCACAATGGCGTGATGAATGGCATCAAGGCTGCCGCCCCAAATCCATTCATCATCGGCAAGGGATGGAAAGCCACCAAGCGCACCCTGCCCGCCCGCACCATGGCAGGCCGCACAATTATTGGCGAAGGCACCGCGCCCGCCGGCCATGGCAAAGGCGCGCAATTCCGGATCAGCCGCGATCTGTTCGGGCGTTGCCGCACGGATGCGTGACATCATCGGCGCCATGCGCGCTTCCGCCTGCTGCACATCACGCACCACGGCTTCGCGTGCGATCCAGCCGGAAGTGCCTGTCGCCCCGGGGATCGGCAGCGCCGGGTAGATCACCACCCAAACCAGGCTGAAGGCAATGCAGGCATAAAAGGTCCAAAGCCACCATTTGGGCAAAGGCGTGTTCAATTCCTTCAGCCCATCCCATTCATGGCCGGTCGTGTTCTGACCGCTCAGGCTGTCTTTCTCGATTTTCGTCGGCATGGCCGCTACTCCTCACGAAGGGGGCCGCGCGCGGTCATCACGCAGCGGCATATCGGCATGGGATTCGAAGTGTTTGCGCCGCGATGGCCGCAGCACGAACCAAAGCATCCCCAGGAACAGGGCAAAGAACCAAACCACCCAAAGGGCGCGGAGCGCGGGGTAGAGTTCAACCAGGCTTTGCATCTTCTGCGCCCCCTATTGCTGCCGAAGCTGCGCCGGCGTCACATCGCGAAAATCCACGAGCGTGCCGAGCATCTGCAAATAGGCCACCAGCGCATCCATTTCCGTGATGCGCAGCGGATCGCCATCAAAGGCACCCTGCCGGGCGCGCGCATAACGTGCGTTGAAAGCCGTTGCATCCGCATCAGGCCGCGCCTGCGCTTCCAGATCGGTCTTGGCATTGGCGATCATCTCATCCGTATAAGGCACACCCACCGCGCGGAGTGCGCGCAGATGATCCGCCACACGTTCATAATCCAAGGGCCGATCCAGGAAGGAATAGGGCGGCATGATGGAAGCCGGCACCACCGCGCGTGGGGAGCGCAAATGCGCCGCATGCCAATCATCCGAATAACGCCCGCCAACACGCGCCAAATCAGGCCCGGTCCGCTTTGATCCCCATTGGAAGGGATGGTCATACATGCTCTCAGCCGCCAGGCTGAAATGGCCATAGCGTTCCAATTCATCGCGGAAGGGGCGCACCATTTGGCTGTGGCAAACATAGCAGCCTTCCCGCACATAGATATTGCGCCCCATTTGTTCGAGCGGTGTATAGGGCCTGACACCCTGCACACGCTCAATCGTGGTTTCCACCACATAAAGAGGGACGATCTGCACCAGACCGCCAATGGAAACCGTGAGCAGCGTCAGCACACCCATCAGGACAACATTGCGTTCGATAACGCCGTGATCACGAAGCCAGCGGAACATTTGCGATCCTCCCTTATTCCGCCGCGACGGCATGGGCAGGGACAAGACGCGGCGCGGGTTCCGCGGCTTCCCCATCGGTGACGGTCTTCCACAAATTGAAGGCCATGATCAGCGCACCTGCCAGATACATCACCCCACCAAGCGCGCGGATGACGTAATAGGGATGCATCGCTTCCACGGTTTCCACGAAGGAATATTGCAGGAAGCCAAGCTCATCAAAGGCACGCCACATCAGGCCTTGCATGATGCCCGACACCCACATCGCCGTGATGTAGAACACGATCCCAAGTGTCGCGACCCAGAAATGCCAGGAAATCAGGCGCTCACTCCAGATGCCCTTCTTTTTCCAAAGTACCGGGAAAAGATAATAAAGCGCACCGAAAGTGATGAAGCCAACCCAGCCCATGGCACCGGAATGCACATGGCCGATGGTCCAATCCGTATAATGCGAAAGACCATTCACGGCCTTGATGGACATGACCGGGCCTTCAAAAGTGGACATGCCGTAAAAGCCCACCGCCGCCACGCTGAAGCGCAATGAGGGATTGGTGCGCAGCTTGTCCCAGGCGCCCGAAAGCGTCATGAGGCCATTGATCATGCCACCCCAGGATGGCATCCAAAGCATGATCGAAAACACCATGCCAAGCGTCTGCGCCCAATCGGGCAGCGCGGTGTAGTGCAGATGGTGCGGACCCGCCCAGATATACAAAAAGATCAAGGTCCAGAAATGGATGATGGAAAGCCTGTAGGAATAAACGGGCCGATCCGCCTGCTTCGGGATGAAATAATACATCATCCCCAGAAAGCCCGCGGTCAGGAAGAAGCCGACCGCATTATGCCCATACCACCATTGGATCATGGCCCCCTGCACACCAGGTGTGGCGGAATAGGAATGCGAAGACCCAAGGCTGATCGGCACCGCGATATTATTGCCGATATGCAGCATGGCAACCGTGATGATGAAGGCCAGGAAGAACCAATTTGCCACATAGATATGCGGTTCTTCCCGACGCATGATCGTGCCGCCAAAGGCGATCAGGTAGAACACCCAGACCACGGTCAGCCACAAATCCACATACCATTCCGGTTCGGCGTATTCCTTGCTTTGCGTAATGCCCAGCACATAGCCAAGGGCCGCCATGACAATGACGAATTGATAGCCCCAGAACAGGAACCACCCCATATCATCGCCGCCGAATAGCCTGGCGCGGCAGGTACGCTGCACGACGAAGAGGCTGGTGCAGAACAGCGCATTGCCACCAAAGGCAAAGATCACCGCGCTGGTATGCACCGGGCGCAGCCGCCCGAAGCTGGTCCATTCCAGATCAAGATTGAGCAATGGAAAAGCGAGTTGCAGCGCGATGACAACGCCCATCAGGAAGCCAACCACGCCCCAAAAGGCGGTGGCGATGGCAAAGGCACGAATCGGGCCTTCCACCATGATGGGCTGATCACCGGGCGCGCTACGCGCCGAGGCGGCAATGGCGGCCATATCTAGTCTCCCTCAAGACGCGGGACTCGAAACGGGCCGCGTCAGGGGGCAGAAAAGGCCCAAGCGCGACCTTCGTCCTTGATCCGGATCAATTTGGCGCAACGATGCTGCGCTAATCTTTGCGACCAATCGCCCGGGATTCGCGCCTGCGGGGCAAGTGGAGGACGTTTTCATGCCAAGCGATGCAGCCATTGCGCCGCCCCGGCTGACCATCAGGAAGGTCGCCCCTGATCGCCCCTGGGTCTGGCTGAATGCCGGCTGGCGCGATCTGATGGCCAATCCACGGATCGGGTTCTTCTATGGCGGCGCCTTGGCGGCGTCCGGTTGGCTATTGATCCTGATCCTGCTCGGTGTGCGTTCCGCCTGGGTGATCCTGCCGGCCTCGGCGGGGTTTTTCATGGTGGCGCCCTTGCTCGCGACCGGGCTTTATGAGGCAAGCCGGCTGCGCGCCGAGGGCAAGCCCGTCACATTCGATGCCTGCTTGCGCGGCTTTACCCGCAATGGCCAGCAGCTTGCCTTTCTTGGCGTTGTTCTCGTGATCCTGCATCTGTTCTGGGTGCGCGTGGCGGCGCTGATTTTCATGCTGATGTTCGGCATCAATTTCACGCCAAGCCTGGAAGATTTGCCCCTGGCCATGTTGCGTTCGGACATGCTGCTGCCCTTCTTGATTGTAGGCACCGGCGCGGGCGCCATTCTGGCGGCGACAGCTTTTGCGATTTCGGCGATATCCATTCCCATGCTGGTGGATCGCGACGTATCGGCCATGGAAGCGATTGCGCTTTCCATGCGCGCGGTGCTGACCAATCCGGGCGCGATGATTTTCTGGGCCGGGCTGATTGTGGTTTTCACCGCCATGGCAATGGTGCCGTTCTTCCTAGGCCTCGCGCTGGTGGTGCCGCTGATCGGGCACGCCACCTGGCATGCCTATAAGGATCTGGTGATCGAAGCCTGATCAGGGCCGCATGGTCAGCGCGGCCATGCCCGTGCCGCGCAAGGGTTCGGCAAGCCGCGCGAAATCACAGAGCAGCGGGCGCGTTTCGCGCGGGTCTATGATTTCTTCCACCCAAAAGGCTTCAGCGGTGCGGAAGGGGGAACGCAGTTTTTGCAGGCGTTCGTCAATTTCGGCAATCTTGGCTTCGCGATCCGTGGCCGCATTCACCTCCGCCGCGTAAGCCGCCTCAATCCCGCCTTCCAGCGGCAAGGAACCCCAGCGCCCGGAAGGCCAAGCATAGCGGATGGAATAGCGCCCGGCGGGTTGATGCACCACGCCCGCAACGCCAAAGGCATTGCGCAGAATAATGGTGCACCAGGGCGCGCGGCATTGATTGACCGCCGCCATGGCGCGCACGCCCCAGCGGATGGTGGCGGTCCTCTCCGCTTCCAGCCCGACCGCGAAGCCTGGGCAATCCATCAGATAGACTACGGGCAGATGGAAGGTTTCCGCCATATCCACGAAACGGATGATCTTGGCGCAAGCATCCGCGGTCCAGGACCCGCCCGAGAATACCGGGTCTGATGCCATCACCGCCACCGGCAAGCCATCCAGTCGCGCAAGCCCGGTGATGATGGGCCGGCCAAACCAGCGGCCCATTTCAAAAAAACTGCCCTTGTCGAAGAGGGTTTCGACAATCGGGCGCATCTTATAGGCTTGGCGCGGGTCGCGCGGGATAATGCTGATCAGCTTGGCATCGCGGCGTTCGGGATCATCACGGGATCGCAGCCGAGGCGAAACCTCAAACACCGATTGCGGCAGGTACGACAGGAAGCGCCGCGCGGCGGCGAAGGCTTCTTCTTCCGTATCCACCGCATCATCCACCGCGCCGGCCTTGCATTGAATCTCCCACCCGCCCAGGTCGCGTTTGTCGAGCTTCTCCCCGAGCCGCGCCACCACGGGCGGGCCGGCGACAAACATGGCGGAAGATTTCGTCATCACCGAATAATGCGCCGCCGCCAACCGCGCCGCGCCCAACCCCGCGACCGATCCCAGGCCGAGTGTTACCACCGGCACCAGGCCGAGATTCTGCGTCGTCAAATGATAAAGCTGCGTGCCACCAACGCCGCCCGGAAGATTGGCGCGGCCGGTGGTTTCGATGGTCTTCACCGACCCACCACCGCCCGAGCCTTCAATCATGCGAATTATCGGCAGGCGCAATTCATTGGCCATGCGTTCCGCCATGATGGGTTTTTCGCGAATGGTCGCATCGGCGCTGCCGCCGCGCACGGTGAAATCATCACCCACCACCACCACGGGGCGGCCTTCAATCTCGGCGCGGCCCATGACGCAGTTGGAAGGTGTGAGCGTCACCAGATCACCCTTGGCGTCATAGTCGCCGCGCCCGGCGATGGCGCCGACTTCGTGGAAGCTATCCTTATCCACCAGCTTCAATACGCGTTCGCGCACCGTGAGCCGCCCGCCATCATGCTGGCGCTTCACCTTATCCGGCCCGCCCATGGCTTCGGCCATTTTGCGGCGGCGGTTGAGTTCCTCGATTTCCGGTTGCCAAGTCATGCGGCGTTTCCCTGGATGCGTTGCCGGCAGTCTCTCGCCAGAAGCAGCGCCCTGCAAGCGGGCGTTGTCGCGGCCTGCCCGAACCCCCATGATAAGTGGAAGCCAGCCGCACAGAGAGGCACCATGCCAATTGATGAAAGCCTGAAATTCCTGCCCGTGAATATCGCGGTGCTGACCGTGAGCGACACGCGCGATATGGCTAGCGACCGTTCCGGCCAAACCCTGCAAGACCGGATCGAAGCCGCGCGGCATCACTGCGTGGCGCGGGAGATTGTGAAGGACGACCCGGACGCGATTGAAGCCGTGCTGCGGCGCTGGATTGCCGATCCTGCCGTGGATTGCGTCATCACCACCGGCGGCACCGGCATAACGGGCCGCGATGTGACACCGGAAGCCTTCAAGCGCGTGCTGGAGAAGGAAATCGAAGGCTTCGGCGAATTGTTCCGTTGGATCAGCTTTCAGAAGATCGGCACGTCAACCATCCAATCCCGCGCCATGGGCGGTGTGGCCGGCGGCACCTATCTTTTTGCGCTGCCGGGTTCAACCGGCGCCTGCAAGGATGGCTGGGATGAAATTCTGCGCTTCCAATTGGATTCGCGACACCGCCCCTGCAATCTGGTGGAGCTGATGCCGCGCCTATTGGAACATTTGAAGCCTGTGTGACGGGCGCGCGAGGGACGCAAACCCCTCGCGCGTTATGCCTCAGTGCGTATTCGGATCACATCCGTTCACCGAATACGCACTAAATCCTAATTTGATCGCATGTCCCGAGTCGCCAAGTGAATCC
>JBIKXA010000229.1:0-4912 GCA_044356015.1 Roseomonas sp. | reverse complement strand
AGCGCCAGATCGGCGCTGAGTTCCGGCGCAATCACCCCAAGCGCACTGCGGTGAAACTGGCTGAGGCCCGTAAGCAGCGCGAGCGCCAAGAGCAATGCAGCGCTGGGGGGAAAGCGGATCATGGCAGCAGCGAGCGCCTAAGCAGCCTTGGCACTGGAACCGCGTGCTGCCGTCCAACAGGCTTTCGCGAGACGCTTTGGGTTGGGAAAGCGGCCGCTAAAAAAGGGCGTAAGGCGGGCGCGGCAGCAATCAGGGGCATGGTGCTCGATTCATCAAGAGGTTGCCAGGATTGTGAGGCATGCGGTTCACATGCGCTCAGGGCAGCATCCCAAAACATGGGCTGATTGCATAATCCGTTGCTCGGGAGCTTCCCTTCGGTCCAGCCTGGCCTGGAAAGGCCAAAAGCGGAAGCGCCAGGTTTGGTTGCCGTGGCGCTGGCCAGTTCCGGGTTCATGGGCAGGCGTCTCTGGCGTCCCTCACGCATCACTGGCTAGACTGATTCCATGAGCCAAGCCTCTGAAATGGCGCTGCCTGAGCGCTTCATCTTCGATGCCGCCACCCATCTGCCAGATTCCGGCCAATTTCATGCGCCCGAGGAAGGGCCTGAGGGCATCTTCCGCTGGACCGGCCCGGGGGCGGAGGCGGCTTTGACCATTTTGGTTGATCGCCGCTACCCGCTGCGCGCCTGGCTGGAATTGGCGGATTTCGGCCACTCGGCGAATCGGGATGCGCTCTCCCTGATTGTGGATGGGGATATCTACCCCCTGCTGCGACGCGGGCCGGGAAAGAACCTGATCGCCGGCCCCATCCTGCCGCGCGACGGTGATGGGCCGACGCAATTGATCATTCGCGTTCCACATTTGCACAGCCCGCCACCCGAACGTCATCGCGCGCCCCCCTTGCGCGGCATCGCGATCAAGCGGCTCAGCCTGACGCCGCCAGATTGAAGCCGGGCGGGGGCGAAATTTTCCCCATCCGGTGCTTCACGTGAAACTAAGGCCCCGCCTTGCGGAAGCGCCGGGCAAAGCCCTTGTCTTTTGCGGAAAACCCTTTCGCAACCGGCGGTGGCGTGGCAGGTTTCGCCACGACGTGGTGAAAGCCGCGCCCTGAACAGATCGCCCCGCGCCTTGAACCTAGCGGGAATGGGAGAATGCCATGTCGGCACCGAATTGGACCAATCCTGAAACCCTGGTGCTGCATGCCGGCTGGCGTGCGGACCCGACAACCGGTTCGGTCGCTGTGCCGATCCATCAAACCACGTCCTTCCAATTCCAGGATACCGGCCATGCCGCGCGGCTTTTTGGTCTGGCTGAGCTCGGCAATATCTATACCCGCATCATGAACCCGACCGTTGATGTGCTGGAAAAGCGCGTCGCGGCTTTGGAAGGCGGTGTGGCGGGGCTGGCCGTGGGTTCGGGTCAGGCAGCGACGACCTTCGCGGTGATGAATCTGTGCGAAGCGGGGGACAATATCGTCTCCTCCACCGATCTTTACGGCGGCACCTGGAATCTTTTCGCCAATACGCTGAAGCAATTCGGCATTGAGGTGCGCTTCGTTGATCCCGCCGATCCGGAAGGTTTTGCGCGCGCCACCGATGCGCGCACCCGCGCCTATTACGCCGAAACCCTGCCCAATCCTAAGCTGCACGTCTTCCCGATTGCCGAAGTGGCGGCGATTGGGCGGAAGCTTGGCATTCCGCTGATCATGGACAATACGGCGGCGCCGGTGCTCTGCCGGCCGCTTGATCATGGCGCCGCGATTGTCATGCATTCCACCACCAAATGGATTGGCGGGCATGGCACCAGCATTGGCGGCATGGTGGTGGATGGTGGGAATTTCGATTGGGAAGCGCATGGCGATCGTTTCCCCACGCTGAACAAGCCCGATCCTTCCTATCATGGTGCGGTGTGGACCCAGGCTGTGAAGCCGCTTGGGCCGATTGCGTATATCATTCGCATGCGCACCTGCCTGCTGCGCGATCTGGGCGCGCCCATGTCGCCGATGAATGCCTTCCTGTTCCTGCAAGGCATGGAAACCCTGCCGCTGCGCATGGAACGCCATTGCGCCAATGCCACGCGTGCTGCGGCCTTCCTGGCGCAGCACCCGGCGGTGACTCGCGTGATCCATCCATCGCTGATGGAAGGCGAAAGCCGCCGCCGCGCCGATGCCTATTTGCGCGGCGGGCATGGCAGCCTGATGGGGATTGAATTGAAGGGCGGCAAGGAAGCCGGCCAGCGCTTCATTGAAGCGCTGCAAATGTTCTACCACGTTGCCAATATCGGCGATGCGCGGAGCCTGGCGATTCACCCCGCCACCACTACCCATAGCCAATTGGATGAAAGCGAACAGGCGGCATCTGGTGTGACGCCTGGTTATGTCCGGTTATCCATCGGTATCGAGCATATTGACGACATATTGGCGGACCTTGATCAGGCGCTGAAGGTGGCTGAGGCATGAACGCGGATCGTCGCCGTATGGCGCAAGAACTCGGCCTTGGCCCTGCCGCCCCTGCGCTTGGCGGCTTCCCCGCCATTCGCATGCGGCGCAATCGCTATGATGCTTTCACGCGCAAGCTTGTTGCGGAAAATGTGCTCAGCGTTGGTGATCTGATCTGGCCGATCTTCATCATGGAAGGCAGCAATACCATCATGCCTGTCGCTTCCATGCCGGGCGTGGTGCGCGTGACCCTCGATAAGCTGGAAGAACATGTCGCGCCCGCAGTGAAGCTTGGCGTGCCGGCGGTGGCGCTATTCCCGATGACGCCTTCTGAGATCAAGGATGCGGAAGGCACGGAATCCACCAATCCGGAAAATCTGATGTGCCGCGCTTCGCGCTTGCTGAAGCAGAAATTTCCGGAGCTTGGGCTGGTGGGTGATGTCGCTCTCGACCCCTATACCGATCATGGGCATGATGGCGTGATCCGGGATGGCTATGTCGCGAATGATGATACGCTTGCCATTCTGACAACCCAGGCGGTCAATCAGGCGGAAGCGGGCATTGATGTGATTGCGCCGTCAGACATGATGGATGGGCGCATTGGCGTGATACGCGCAGCACTTGATGCGCGCGGCCTGATCCATACGCGCATCATGTCCTATGCGGCGAAATATGCATCGGCGTTTTATGGGCCGTTCCGTGATGCGGTGGGGTCTGGGTCTTCGCTGAAAGGCGACAAGAAAACCTACCAGATGGACCCGGCCAATACGGATGAGGCGATGCGCGAAGTGGCGCTGGATTTGGCCGAGGGCGCGGATATGGTCATGGTGAAGCCCGGCATGCCGTATTTGGATATTGTGCGCCGCGTGCATGAACGCTTTGGCGTGCCGACCTTCGCGTATCAAGTCAGTGGCGAATACGCGATGATCGCAGGTGCGGCGCAAAATGGCTGGATTGATCGCGAACGTGCGATGATGGAAAGCCTTTTGGCCTTCAAGCGCGCGGGGGCGGCGGGGGTTTTGACCTATTTCGCCGTGGATGCGGCGGCGGTGTTGAAGCGGGGATAAGCGATCGGGGCCAAGCCTTATCCGGGCTTTGCTGGTTTGGTCTTCGGCTTTGGGGTCCATTTCTTCGCCAAAGCCTTCAAGGCGAGCTTGATGAACGCCGTATCGGGTGTTTTGGGATCAAACGCGTTCAGGTCCATCCAATCCTCAAACTCCTGGCGCCGTTCATGCGTCGGATCTGCCTTGGCAGCCAGAAGCTCCTCATAGCCTGGATAGCCGCCAACATCTTCCGGGGGGCAATTTCCTTGAGCTTCAATCAGGCAGGGATATTCCTGTTCAGGCACTGATTCCAGAATTTTTTCGACCGCGATGGTGTGTTCCCAGCAATCGCCGAAATCATAGATATAGTCGAATTTCTTTTTGCCATACGCGGTCAGCAGCGTCGCCAAGCTTGCCTTGCGCGCATCCTGAGCGTCACCCGGAAAGTCTCGATCCGGAATACCCCAACCCGTCTCACCAAGCCGAAATTCAAAAAGGTGACTATTGGTCCAGCCCATGGCTGCCTGGATGACCAGATGCAGCCGGTCAAGCCGAATGTCAAAAGGAACGTCAACCCGGCGCATCACCCGAGGTTCCACATCATCCAGCGTAATCCTGAGACGGGCGATTTTCATGATGGTGCCTCTCCTGTGAAGAGCCCAGTGTTTCAGCCCCGCGGGCAAGTACTGAGTGCGGCCTGGGCGAAGCCACGCAATTCACTTGCGGTAACGCTCAGTTCCATTTCCAGATTGCCGAACGTTAAGGCCATGCGCTGCGGCAGACCGGTGAGCGTTTCCGTGCGCCCATTCCAAGTGCTGGTAACGCTGACATTGGCCAGCCGCGCCACATCCTCGGCACCCGCTGGCATGGTGATGGTGATGCGCAACAACCCATCCAAAAAGCTGGTGCCTTCATCGGCGTTTGGCGTGCCACCAAAGCGAATGGCGAAGCGGCGGATGATGGGCCGGCCTTCACACCGGCGCGGATTATCGGCCAGGCGCAGCAGGTCCATCACCCGTTCAGGCGCAACACCGGCAGCGATACGCTCCGCGGCGATGGCCAGCACATCCGTGAAGGGCGGGCGCGGCACTTCCTGTTCATGCCGCGTGCGCCAGGTGCTGGCTTCCGTACGCGCCTCGGCAAGTTGAAGGGCGAGGCGGCCTTGTTCTGCCGCTGCGGTGCTTTCGCGTTCCGCGGCCTCGGCCAGCCGGGCTTCCAGCGCTGTGACTTCGGCGCGCGCCACCTCCTCCGCCCCGCGATAGGTCAGGATCGCAAAGCCCAGGAACACCAGCAGAATCATCACCGCCTGCGAAACGCGCCACAGCCAGCGCGTGGCGCGCTGGCGGCGTTCCCGGCTGCGTTTTCTGCCCAGCGCCATCCGTGTTTCAGCCTTGCAGCAGCGCCCAGATGCGTGGCGGTGTCAGCGGCATTTG
>JBIKXA010000228.1:0-4935 GCA_044356015.1 Roseomonas sp. | reverse complement strand
CCGCATCGGTGAAATCTATATTGATCACCGGCACGCGTTCCCCGCAGGAGGTATGTTCATTCTTGCGCGTAATCGGGTGCACAACTGAAGAACGCAGCGGGTGTTCGCGTGTGGCGCGCGCCGTGCCGCGGGCAATGGCTTCCTTCAGCGCAAAACCATCCACCGCAACATTGCGCCCGATCAGCAGATTGAAAATCGGAATGCCGGTATCCTGGCAGAGCAGATTATCCATTCGTTCCGCCACGCCGATATTCTCGATCATCGTGGCCAATATGGTTTTCGCCGTGGCATCGGTTTCGGTCGCATCCAGCCGCGTAAAACCAGCCTTGATGTCATCCGGCAGGATCTTGCAGGCACGGATATAGAGCAGCTTGGCCGCTTCCTCGATCGCCTCAGGTGTGACAACCAATGGCGCGATTTCGGTCTTGGATATCAGGCTCATGCAACCATCCCCTTCTCAGCCTGAGTTTCCCACAAGCGGAAGCAGGATGAAAGCGTTTCAAAGCACGAGCGAAAGCCCCGATAGAAACAACAAGCCCAAAAGCACCAGGCGAAACCCCTCGGGCGGGATGACGCGATAGGCTTGCAGGCCAAGCCAGGTGCCAAGACCCAAGGCGGGCAGGGCGATCAACAGCGTCTTCGCCGTTTCCAGGGTGAAAAAGCCCGCATAAGCCAAACCGGCAGCTGCGATGATCTGCATCACCACAATGAAGGGCTGGAAAATCGCGCGGGCTTCGTCCTTGCGAAGCCCCTTCACATCGGTCCACATGGAAGGCAGCGCGCCGGAAAACCCGCCAATGCCGCCAAGCGCACCGGCGAAAAACCCCACCACCGCATCGGCGCGCGGCCCGGCGGCAAGCTTGGGCGGTGCCAGGCGCAGCGCAATCCGCGCCAACATGAAGCCGGCATAACCCACCAATAGAATGCCAATGCCGGCCACAATCACGCGCGCTTCGACCACGCTCAGCGCCCAAACGCCAAAGGGCGTACCCAAGGCGCCGGCAAAGACATAAGGCTTCAGCACCGGCCAGCGAATGGCAGGCCCCACCACGCGCAAGGTGACGCTCTGGATCAATAAAGACCCCAGCACCAGAACCGGCGCGATCTCCTGAGGCGTCACCCAATGATACAGAATGCCCGCCGCCACCAGATTGAAGGCAAAGCCCGCAAGGCCCGAGCAAAACGCCGCGATGAAGCAGCCGCCCAGCAGCGCCAGCAAATCAAAAGACATTGAACAGGAACACCAATCCGACCAGCAAAGACAACCCGAAGGAAACCGCCACCAAATCCTTCTGCGCGCGGCCCCAGCCGAGAAATTCCAGCGCCATCACCCGCAGGCCCCCCGCCAAATGCGCCGCCAGCAAAATGACCAGCGCTGTTTCGGCAGCCTTCACCAAGGGGTTTTCTGCCCAGCGCAAAAACCCATCCAGCCGCGCTTCCCCTTCAATCGCATTGCCCAAGGCCCAGAAATGCAGCGGCAGAAATAGCGCCAGCAAAAGCCCCGATACCCGATGCACGGCAAAGCCGATCCAGCTTGGGTGGGAACGGGCGCGAAAATCCATCACGCGTAAAGCCCCCAAGCCGCGCGGATGCCGAAAACCGCGGTCAGCAGCCCAATCCCAAGCCAGCAGAAATCAAGGCCGCGCCCGCGCCAGCCCAGCGTTTCGGCGGCGATGTTGCGGAGCCCAATCGCGCCATGCAGCCCGGCGGCGAGTGCGAACACCACATAAAAACCAAGCCAGGCTTCGGAACCCTGGGTGCGCGCCAGAATCTCGCGCGCCGAAAGCCCGCCCTGCACGGCGGTGATGATGGTGATCAGATGCACCAGCACCGCAAGCGCCAGGATCATGGCGGTGATGCGCTGCGCCACCCAAAGATGCGCCTGCCCGCGCGCTGCCCTGTCAGCCATGGCGCTTGCCGCCGAAAAGGCTCTCCCAGAACAAAGTCCGTTTCAGCCCGGCAATGGCCCCCGATGGGTCAATCTGCTTCGGGCAGCGTTCCGTGCAGGAACGGGTGGAATGGCAGGAATGGCAACCCGCATCGCCCGCCACCGCATCCAGCCTTTCACCCCGCGCGCCATCACGCGCATCATTCACCAAGGTCCAGGCGCGGTTGAGCGCCGCCGGGCCAAGATAATCGCCATTCCAGGAAACAACATCGCAGGAAGCGTAGCAGACGGCGCAGCCGATGCACTCAATCCCGGCATCGGCTTCGCGCCTGGCCTTGCTGCCGGGGGCGACCACAGCGAATTCTTCCGGCACGGCGCCATCCGGCGCGTCCTTGGGCTGGAAGAAACCCTGTGCGCGCTGCCATTTGTCGAAAAACGGCCCGAGGTCTGCGGCCAGGTCGCGGATCACCGGCAGATTGGCCAAGGGGCGCAATTCAAGCGCGCCATCGGCGTCCACCACTTTCCGCACATGCGTTCGGCAGGTCCAACGCGCACGGCCATTCACCGTCATCGCACAAGACCCGCACATGCCAACGCGGCAGGCGAAGCGATAGGCAAGGCTTGGGTCCAATTCGCGCTGGATATGCGTGACAACATCAAGCACGGTCTGATTATCGCGCGCCGGTACCTCATAGCGCGCAAAGCCGCCTGCTTCTTCCCCGCGCCAGACACTGACCTTGAACTGTTCCATCCATCGCAGACTAAGGCCACTGGACAGGCTGTCCAGCCCATGGCCTGCTGCCCGCAACAGGAGGAAGCAGGCATGGAACAACGCGGGGCGGATATTCTGGTGGCGGCGCTGAAGCAGGCCGGTGTCAGCCGCATTTTCACGCTTTCGGGCAACCACATCATGACGATCTTCGATGCGCTGCTCGGCAGCGGGATCGAGATTGTGCATACCCGCCAGGAAGCCGCCGCGGTTCATATGGCCGATGCCTGGGCGCGGCTGACAGGCGAAGTGGGGGTGGCGATGGTCACTGGCGGGCAGGGCCATACCAATGCCATCGCCGCGTTGCCTACAGCGATGGCAGGCGAAGTGCCGGTGCTGCTGCTATCGGGCCACGCGCCCTTGCGCGAATTGGGCATGGGCAGTTTCCAGGAAATGCGCCAGGCCGATATGGCCGAGCCGCTGACGAAGCTTTCCTTCACCGCTGCCAGCACGGCGGGGATTGGCGCTGATCTGGCGCGCGCCTTTCGCGCTGCACGTTCTGGCCGGCCGGGCCCGGTGCATCTCAGCCTGCCCACGGATTTGATGGATGCGCGCATCTCTGCCCCCGCCTTGCCGGAAGCCAGCGCCTTCGCTGCTGAGGCCATGCCGCTTGGCGCCGAGGCTGCCCAGGCCATCACCGCGATGATCGCCGGTGCGGCGCGCCCGGTGATCCTGGCGCCACCCGCCATGTGCACCCCGCGCGGCAAGCCGATGCTCGCGGCCTTGGGGGTGGCGGCGGGGCTGCCGGTGATTCCCATGGAAAGCCCGCGCGGGCTGAATGATCCTTCGCTTGGCGCCTATGCGGGCGTATTGGCGGAAGCGGATCTGGTGGTGCTGCTCGGCAAGGCCTTGGATTTCTCGCTGCGCTTTGGCCGCGCGCCCGGCATCGCGCCGGAAGCGCGCTTCATCCAAATCGAGCCCGATCCCCAGGTCATCGCCCGCGCCGCCCGCGCCTTGCCGGGGCGGATTGCCTTCACCGCCATGGCCAGCGCGGCGGAGGCCACCTTGGTGCTGACCCGCGCCATGAAACCCCATGCCAATCAGGCTTGGGCAGCGCGACTGGCCGAGGCCATTGCCTTCCGTCCGGCGGCTTGGGCGGATTTGGCGGGCGCCACCGGTGGCCCGATCCATCCCGCGACATTGTTCCAGGCGGCCAAGCCCTTTCTTGAACAAGGCGCGGATTCTGTCCTGATCAGCGATGGCGGAGAAATCGGCCAATGGGCGCAGGCGATCCTTTCTGCCCCCACCCGTATTATCAATGGTCTGGCCGGCGCCATCGGGCCTTCCATCCCCTTCGCCATGGCAGCCCGCGCAGCCAAGCCCGAAGCGCGCATCCTTGCCGTTTTGGGTGATGGTACTTTTGGCTTTCACATGGCGGAGTTTGATACCGCCTGCCGCCACAAGCTGCCCTTCGTTGCCATAGTCGGCAATGATTCCCGCTGGAATGCGGAATATGAAATCCAGAAGCGTGATTACGGCGCCAACCGCACCCATGGCTGCGAATTGGCCCCCGGCACGCGTTACGATCTGGTGGCGGTGGCACTTGGTGGGCATGGCGAATATGTGACGCGCGCGGAGGATATTGCCCCCGCGCTGGAACGCGCTTTTGCTTCCAACAAGCCGGCCTGCGTGAATGTTGTGATTGAAGGCCAGCCGGCGCCCAATGTCAGAATGGGTTCCTGATATGGAACTGATGGAAAAAGCAAGATCGTCTGATTTGCAATTTAAGATGGATGCGGGGACAGGATTTGAACCTGTGACCTTCAGGTTATGAGCCTGACGAGCTACCGGGCTGCTCCACCCCGCGTTGGTGTGTTGTTATGATCCTGTATGGTGGCTCGGCGGCGACCGACTCTCCCGCGTCTTGAGACGCAGTACCATGGGCGCTGGTGTGTTTCACGGCCGTGTTCGGGATGGGAACGGGTGTTGCAACACCGCGATAGCCACCGAGCCACCGTACAGGATCATGTGCTGGTGAGGATTTGAATTGGTGTGTTGTTGTTGCGTAATTTGGCGCTGTGCGCGGTGAACCTTATTCAGGTTCGTTGCGGTGGTTTTGGATATGGAGTTCTATCGGGTGATTAGTACCGCTTGGCTGAGTGGGTTACCCCACTTATACGTGCGGCCTATCGACGTGCTGGTCTTGCACGGCCCTTAGGGAGACCTGGTTTTGAGGCTGGTTTCCCGCTTAGATGCCTTCAGCGGTTATCCATTCCGCACTTGGCTACCCGGCGATGCCGCTGGCGCGACAACCGGTGCACCAGAGGTGCGTCCGTCC